>JASFRY010000341.1:0-5540 GCA_050114675.1 Gemmatimonadota bacterium
GGACGCCTCTGCAGTTCCCCGCACCCTGCAAGGAGCTGCAGGTGCTCAACATCCTGCCCTGCTACACCTTCGGCGGCGGCGGCGGCGAGATGGCTTCGCCCGGCTCCACGTACAACTGGCCGCACGAGAAGTAGCGTGTAGCCGGCTCCTGTGAGCCGAAAAGAAAGGGGGTGGGCCCGCGCGGGCCCACCCCCTTTGTGCTTGCCACGTGATCGTGGCGGATCAGCTGCCCTGCAGCACCTCCGCGCCCTGCTCGAACACGATGTCCCGCGGGATGCCCAGGCCGTCGAGCTTGTCCAGCTCGGCCTGGAGGTCCGGAGGAACCACACCCTTTTCGGCCATGAGCTGGGCGACGCCGTCGTAGTCGCCGTCTCCCTGCAGCTGGAGGATCAGACCGGCCAGTGCGTCTACGGCCTGTCCCATGGCATTGTAGTCGACCCGGTACTTTCCGGTGGCGTCGTCACGGGAGAACGCGCCCTGCTCACGGAAGAAGTTGAAGGTCACCATGTTGGCCTTGCCGTGGGCGTCGGCAGCCCCGAAGCGTACCGACCGGAAGAGCCCGGCCAGGAACGTCGTGTAGTTGTCTTCGATGGAGCCGCCGGTGAGCTCTCCGCGGTCGTACAGCTTCTTGACCATGTAGAGCCCCACCACGTCGGCTTTCTCCTCTTCCAGTGCCGAGGCGTGGTCCTTGAGCGCCGAGCGGACCGTTCCCCGGCCGTCGATGGTGTTCTTGATGCCGAGGCCGTGGGCCACCTCGTGGAACATGGTGTTCTGGAAGAATGCGTCGAACCCGACGTGGCTCAGCTGGTCATCGTCGATGAGGGCATCGGCGATGGGGACCATGATCTTGTCGAACTTGGCCCGCATCGCGTTCTTGAGCTGGAGCCGCCGGGTGCCCTTCGCGAGCTGGACTTCCTCGTCGTTGGGGAGGTTGATGGCGATGGTCTTGCCCCCGGTGTTCGCCTCACCCGCGTAGTAGACCACGTCGTACGCGTTCAGGTCCGAGTCGGTCCCGGGGGTCTCCTGCTTGTACTCCGGGTCCACCGGGAGGTCGCGCTGCAGGCTGGGCAGCATGGTGGTGAAGCGCGCCAACCGGTCGCTCCACTCCATGTCCTTGATGAGGACATAGCCCTCGTGGGCCGCCTTGTACCCGAAGAGTGCGTCCTCGTAGGTCTCGATGGGGCCGATGACCACGTCCACCGGGTTGTTCTTCATGTCCATCCAGGCCAGGTCGCTGGCCTGGTACTCGTCGCTCTCCATGGCATCGGCCCGTTCCAGCAGGTAGGCGGCGAAGTCGGGGTCGCTGGAGAGCTGGGATGCCTCGCGGAGCTTCCCGGCCGCCACCTCCGTGGGGTCGTGGAACGCGTCATGGTAGGGCACGGCCACGAGACTGCCGGCGTCGTCGCGCCGGACCAGCGTATAGAGGCTCTTGAGGTCGGGGTTGTCGGCGGCGGCCGCCTCGAACTCCTCCTTGGTCATGTCCGCGGGATAGAAGTTCGCCCCTGCCGGCTTTGGACCCACACCGGGCACGAAGGGCTCGTTGTCCCGAAGCCGGTCCCACGGCCCGTAGTTGATCCCGATGTACGCCTGCATGGCCGTGTCGGCGCCGGCCAGCTCCATGGCGGCGGTCTTCGAGCCGTACGTCTCCTGCCAGAAGATCTCGTCCATGGGCTGGACGGCCTCGATGAGGCGGAGCACCACCTGCTTGTCGTTGTCCGGGAGCTTGTCGAAGAGGTCCGACGTGAGCCGGACGGTGGCATACTGGTCCACGAGTTCCTGCATGGGAGTCGAGGGAGTCGATGTGTTTTCGGCCGGGGCACACGCCACCACCGTGAGCACGGTGGCCAGGGCACCCACGACGCGTAAGCGGCGGGACATGTGAGATCCTCCGAGAGTCGAGCGATTGCAGTCGTTTGAAGGTCACAAGAGCGGGCGGCGGACGCCAGTTGCCGGTGGGTGGATCGGGGCCGGATCCCCGCGGCTCCGCCACCGGGAGGAGGCGGGCCCGGGTTCCGTGGCGGGCATTCCAACTTTCCTCCGGTGATTGTCGTCTGATCAGGTACTATGACGTTCGACAATCGGATGTGGGCGGCACGCGACGCGTCCGTGGAGGCCCCGACAGCGGGAGGCACCCCCCATGACCGCCAGGACCGATCTGCTCCAGGGGAGCCTGGATCTCATCATCCTCAAGACGCTCGACCTGGAGCCCCTCCACGGATGGGCCGTGTCCAAGCGGATCCAGCTCCTGTCCCACGGGGCTCTGGAGGTGAATCAGGGCTCCCTCTATCCGGCGCTGTACCGGCTGCGGGACCGTGGGCTCATCGCCTCGGAGTTCGCCGAGACCGGCGAGGGACGGAGGGTGAAGGTCTACTCCCTCACGAAGAAGGGGCGTGCGGCGCTCGAGCACGAGCGCGAAGGCTGGAGGGCGTTCTCCAGCGCCATGGAGGCGATTTTGGCCGCGGGCTGACCGGCACGGCGAGGATGTGGCGACGATGGGCTGGACATGGTGGAAGCGACGGCTTGAGGTCCTCTTCCGGAAGCGGAGCGCCGAAGAGGAGCTGGACGACGAGATCCGGTTCCATCTGGAGCAGGAGGTCCTGCAGAACATGCGCTCGGGGATGGGCCCCGAGGAGGCACGACGGCGCGCCCTGGTCGCCTTTGGCGGCGTGGAGCGGCACAAAGAGGAGGTGAGGGACGTGAGGGGTGGAAGAGTCGTGGACGACCTGGTGCAGGACGTGCACATCGCGGTGCGCTCCTTCCTGAAGCAGCCGGCCTTTCTGGCGGCAGTCCTGCTCACCCTGGGGTTGGGCATCGGCGGCAACGTGGCCATGTTCGGCATCCTGGACGCCTCCCTCCTTCGTGCCCTTCCTTTCCGGGAGCCCGATCGCCTCGTCATGGGCCGGGTCACACGGAACGGCGAAGTAGGCTACACCGTGTCCGCTCCCGACTTCTTCGACTACCGGGAGCGGTCCACGTCATTCACGGCCCTTTCCGCGTTCACCCCCTTCCAGCTGGCCACCACCATGACGGGCGAGGGCGAGCCCGAGCGGATCCAGGCCATTCTGGTGTCCACTGGCTTCTTTGCCACCCTCGGCGTCTCCCCTGCGCTGGGGCGGGAGTTCGCCGGGGAGGAGGGTGAGCTGGACGGTCCACCCGTCGTGATCCTGAGCCACGGACTGTGGGAGCGGCGCTTCGGCGGTGACCCCGCCGTGCTCGGTCGCGCCGTGAACCTGGGCGGGCGCCCCTACACCGTGGTGGGCGTGATGCCGGCCGGCTTCCGTTTCGTGCTCGACACCGACCTCTGGCTTCCCCTGCAGCGCGGCGGATCGTGGGCCCAGGCCAGGCAGTTCCACAACTTCGTCCTGGTGGGCCGCCTGGCACCGGGCCTCACCGTGGGGCGCGCCCAGTCCGATGTGGACCGGATCAGCGAGGCCCTGGCCGAGGCCTATCCCGACTCCAACCGCAACAAGGGGCTCAACCTCACACCCCTGAAGCAGGCCCTCTCGGAGCGGTATGACACCACATTGGCGGTCCTCATGGCCGCGGTGGCGGCACTGCTCCTCATCGCCTGCGGCAACGTAGCCGGGCTGCTTCTCGCTCGGGGAGGCGCGCGACGCGGTGAGCTTGCCGTCCGATCGGTCATGGGTGCGGGACGGGGAAGGCTGGCACGTCAGCTCCTCACGGAGAACGCCCTTCTGGCTCTCGGCGCCGGCGCCATCGGCGTCGGTCTGGCGGTGTGGCTCGAACGGGGGATTCTGGCCTTCGTGTCCCTGGACCAGCTCGGTCCCGTGGAAGCCGGCGTGTCCCTGCCCATGCTCGGCTTCGCCGCGGCGCTGTCGCTCTTGACGGTGCTCGTGTTCGGCGTGCTTCCGGCGCTGCGGGTGGCCCAGACCGACCCCGCTTCGGATCTCCGCAGCGGGATGCGGACGGCCGGTAGTCGGCGAGCGACCCGGTTCCGCAGCGGGCTGGTGGTGACGCAGGTTGCCCTGACGTGCGTGCTTCTCATTGTGTCGGGCCTCCTGCTGCGGAGCCTGGATCGGCTCAACGGGGTGGATCCGGGCTTCGAAACCCGGAACCTCCTGACCGCCGAGGTCCAGATCCCCGGTGCCGAGTACGGGCCGGAGGAGCGGGTGACGTTCTACCGTCAGCTCCGGGACCGCGTCGCCGCCCTCCCCGGTGTGGAGGCCGTGGGGCTCATCACGCGCATCCCCATTCGCGATCCCGGCGGAAACGTCCGGGTCGATCTCCCCGAGCGCTTCGGCTCCGCCGGAGTATTCGGCGGCATGGCGGATCAGCGCGTCGTCATGCCCGGCTACTTCGATGCCATGGGGATTCCTCTGATCGCCGGCAGGGATCTCACCCTGGAGGATCGCGGGAACGCGCCGGGGAGGGTGGTCATCAGCCAGGCCGTGGCCCGCAGGGTCTTCGGAGAGGATGACCCGCTCGGGCGCATTGTGGGCGTGGATACCGGGGGAGAGGAGCCCACGCGGTTCGAGGTCGTCGGGGTGGTGGGCGACGTGGTCATGGATCATCCCGCCAACGGAACCTATCCGGGCATGTATTTCTCGTACGCCGCCCAGCCCAGCTCGTCCATGCGGCTGGCGATCCGCACCCGGGGCGACAATGCGCAGGTAACGGCGGCCGTGCGGCAGGTGCTGGGGGAGATGGACCCCGACGTACCTCTGTCCGGGGTCTCCACCATGAACGCCACCCTCTCGCGCGTCGTATCGGACAACCGGGCCATCGCCGTGGTCCTGGTGCTCTTCGCCGCCGTAGCGCTGCTCCTCGCTGCCGTTGGCCTCTATGGCGTCTTGGCCTATCAGGTATCGCGTCGGCTCCACGAGATCGGCATTCGCATGGCATTGGGCGCCGGGACCGGCTCGGTCCTGTCGTCGGTGGTCCGGGGAGGGCTCGTCCTGGTGGCCATCGGGCTGGCCCTGGGGATCCCGGCGTCGCTGGCTGCGGCGCGTCTGGTGCAGGGGATGCTCTTCGGCGTGGGCGCGGCCGACCCCGTCACCTACGCGGGGGTGGCCGCGTTCCTGGGGTTGGTGGCGACGGTGGCGTGTCTCCTCCCAGCCCTGCGAGCAGCGCGGGTCGACCCGGTGCGCGCCTTCCGGGCCGAATGACGGAGAAGCGAGCGGTGGGCGGGTCCCTGTCCCGGGTCAGAACGCCAGGAGCTTGGTCACCTTGAGGGTGAGGCCTCGTTCCAGCACCGGCTCGGCCACGCCGCCGGCCAGGGAACGCCGCTCCGTGTAGACCAGGAAGAGGTCGGACAGGGGCGCGTGGATGAGGTTGAACCGCACGTTGGTGATGAGCTCCTCGGCCGCCTGATTGTACTGCACGAAGCCCATGAGGAAGGTGCGTACGTTGCGGGCGTACCGGACACGAGCGCTGTAGAGGTCCGCGTTGAAGGCTTCACCGCCCAGATCCAGGGCGTTGTGCTGCATCCCCAGGTCCAGGCTCACGTGGGGATCGGGCCGGAATAGGGCCGACGCGGCCACCGACGTACGCTTGCCGTCGTAGAAGTCGCCCTTCGACAC
>JASFRY010000342.1:0-5526 GCA_050114675.1 Gemmatimonadota bacterium
CGCCCCTGGCTGTAGGCTGGCGTTTCGGAAATCCGCGAGCCAGCGAGAGCGCTGGGGTGCCGGATCCGGCAAGGCCGGCCGCACGGGGCCGCGGCGCGCCACCCACTCGGGCGCCTCCACGACCCCACCGGCGAGGCGCCCGTCAGGCCGCCTCGTCCATCTCGTCCACAGCCTCACCG
The DNA here is from genome assembly GCA_050114675.1 of Gemmatimonadota bacterium. Classification (GTDB taxonomy): domain Bacteria; phylum Gemmatimonadota; class Gemmatimonadetes; order Longimicrobiales; family Gaopeijiaceae; genus SZUA-318. Next base: position 180 of record JASFRY010000342.1, read on the forward strand.
GCCCGGGCCGACAGGAGCACGACCTCCTTCACCTGCACGTCGGAGGTGGGGATGGAGACACCGTCGCGCTCGTAGGCGTCGTACTCCAGGCGTCCCTCCACATAGATCCGGTCGCCCGTCTTGATGTAGTCCTCGGCGAACTGGGCGAGACGGTTCCACAGGGTCAGACGGTGCCAGTCCGTGCGCGCCTCGCCGTCGCCGTTGGGCGCCGGGCGGCGGTTGGTGGCCAGGGAGAGATGGGCCACCTTCGTGCCGTTCTTCGTCTGCTGGATGTCGGGATCACGCCCCACGTTGCCCACGAGGATGATCTTGTTCACGGACCGGCTCATCGGAGTCCCTCCTTGGGTGATGTCGGCTGGCCGGCCCGGCGGCCGGCTGGTCACGCACCAAGGATGAGGGGCCCCGTGGGGCGACCCCATGACGGGAACGGCCTTTCGTCCCGCGGTCCGTCCGTCAGACGGCTTTGTCCAGACCCTTGCCCGAGAACGGAGCGCCGAAGAGGGGGCCGAACAGGCAGAAGTTCAGCGCGCCCGCGAGGAACACCACGAGCCCCACGATGGCCACCACCCAACCGCCGGTGCCTCCCATCGACGCGAGGCCGAGGTAGATCAGCACGAGGCCGACGATGACGCGGAGTCCTCGGCCCAGACCGGATGCCATGAATCGCGCGAGTCCCATGAAGCACGCTCCTTGAGAGGTTGTCTTGCCCACCTGGAAGGAGAATCCCTCCCACGGCGGCTACGTTCCCGCCCGGCACGATCGTCCGCAGGGGCTCACCCCTTGCACTCGTACCAGTTGGGCCCCACGCCCCACTCGGCCACAAGCGGGACGTTCAGCTCCATGGCCCCCTCCATGAGGGAGACCACGGTATCCCGTACCGGCTCCACCTCGTCCTCCGGGACCTCGAAGAGCAGCTCGTCGTGGACCTGGAGGAGCATGCGGGCCCCGGTGTCACCCTCGTCCAACGCCTTCTGCACCCGGATCATGGCCACCTTGATCATGTCGGCGGCGGTGCCCTGGATGGGCGTGTTCTGGGCCACCCGCTCCCCGAACTGACGCACGTTCCAGTTGCGGGCCCGGAGCTCGGGCACGTAGCGGCGCCGGCCCATGAGGGTTTCCACGTACCCCACCTCCTTCGCCTTCTCCACCTGGGCGTCCAGGTAGGCCCGGACGCCGGCGAAGCGCTCGAAGTAGGTGTCGATGAACGCCTTGGCCTCTTCGCGGCTGATGCCCAGCTGCCTGGCCAGCGAGAAGGCGCCCTGCCCGTATAGGGTGGCGAAGTTCACCGTCTTGGCCTGGGCCCGCATGCGGGGCGTCACCTCCTCCACGGCCACGTCGAAGATCACCGACGCGGTCTGCTTGTGGACGTCCACCCCCGTCGTGAAGGCGGTGACGAACGCCTCGTCCCCGGAGAAGTGGGCCAGGATGCGCAGCTCGATCTGGGAGTAGTCCACACCCAGGAACACCGTCCCCGGAGCCGCCACGAAACCCTTGCGGATCTCCCGACCCAGCGGCGTGCGGATGGGGATGTTCTGCAGGTTGGGGTCGCTGGACGACAGGCGTCCCGTGGCGGCCACGGTCTGGTTGAAGCTGGTGTGGATGCGCCCGGTCCGGGGGTTCACCAGCTGGGGCAGCGCGTCCACGTAGGTGCTGCGCAGCTTCTCCAGCTCCCGGTACTCCATGAGGAGGCGGGGGATGTCGTGGCCGAGCGTGGCAAGCTCCTCCAGGACCGACGCGTCGGTGCTCGGGCCCGTCTTGGTCTTCTTCAGGACCGGCATCTCCAGCTTCTCGAAGAGGATCTCCCGGAGCTGGATGGTGGAGTTCAGGTTGAACTCCTCTCCGGCCAGCTTGAAGATCTCGTCCTGGATCTGCTCCAGCTCCCGCAACAGCCGGTCCCGCATGACCGAGAAGAAGTCCTCGTCGATACGGATGCCGGCCAGCTCCATGCGCGCCAACACCGGCACCAGGGGCATCTCCAGCTCCTCCATGAGCCGGATCAGGTCGCCGTCCTCCAGCTCCGGCGCGAAGCGCTCCTCGAGGCGCAGCGCCAGGTCGGCCGTCTCGCACAAGTAGTCCCGGGCCCGCTCCACCGGCACCTCGGAGAAGGGCACCTTGCTTCGGCCGCTCCCCACCACGTCGGCGAGGGTGGTCGCCTTCCGGGCGAAGATCTCGAGGGAGAGGAAGTCCGCCGCGTGGCTCCGGCGGCCCGGGTCCAGCACGTAGCTGGCGATCATGGCGTCGAAGGCCTCGCCCCGGAGCGTCACGCCCGCACGGGACAGCACCAGGGCCACGCGCTTCAGGTCGTGGCCCACCTTGGCCACCCCGGGGTCCTCCAGGAGGGCACGCACCTCCGCCATGGACGAAGCCGTAAGGGCCGGGAGGTTCCGGGCCTCGCCCTGATCCTCGCCCTCGAAGGTGAGGGCGAAGGGCTGCTCGTGCCCCAACGGGAGGTACCAGGCCGCGCCGGGCTCCACGGCCAGCGCCACCCCCGCGACGACGCCGCGGAGGGGATCGGGCACCGAGGCCTCGGCGGCCAGGGACACGCGGCCCTTGTCCCGGACGGCGGTGACAACCTCGGCGAGCTTCCCCGGGTCGTCCACCGTGCGATACTCCGTCTCGCCGCCCCCGGCTCCGGGGGCGTCCCCCGCGGCCGGAGCCCCCGCCTTCTCCGCTTCGGAGGCGAACCGCTCGGCCAGGCGCCGGAACTCCAGGTCCACGAAGATGTCACGGAGCCTGGCAGCGTCGGGCTCCCGCACCCGGAGGGCCTCCAGATCCAGCGCCACCGGGAGGTCCGTCATGATGGTGACCAGGCGCCGGGAGAGGCGCACGGCGTCGGCGTTCTCCTCCAGCGATTTGCGCGCCCGGGGCGGCGTCAGCTCGTCGGTGCGCTCCAGCATGGCCTCCAGGGACCCGAACTCCTCGAGCAGCTTCACCGCCGTCTTGGGCCCGATGCCCGGCGCGCCCGGCACGTTGTCCGACGAATCCCCCACCAGGGCCAGATAGTCGACAACCTGGGACGGCGGGATCCCGAACTTGTCCGACGCGTTCTCTTCCGCCACCCACTCCGCCGCGACCCCGTTGGGTCCGCCGCGCCCGGGGTTCAGGAGATGGATGCCGGGCCGCACGAGCTGGTACAGGTCCTTGTCGCCCGAGACGATGACTGCCTCCAGTCCCTCCGCCTCCGCCTTGACGGCCAGGGTGCCGATGACGTCGTCGGCCTCGTAGCCGTCGAGCTCCACCACGGCGTCGTGGAAACCCTCCACCACGTCGCGCACCCGCCGGATGCTGGCGCGGAGGTCGTCGGGCATCTTCTCCCGTGTCGCCTTGTACTCGGGATAGATCTCTTCCCGGAAGGAATCCCCGGCGTCGAAGACCACCGCCAGGTAGTCGGGCTCGTACTTCTCCCGGATCTCCAGGAGGAAGTTGGTGAAGCCGAAGGGAGCCGACGTGTTCTCGCCCCTGGAATTGGTCAGGGGACGACGGATGAAGGCGAAGTAGGACCGGTAGATGAGGGCATAGGCATCCACCAGGAAGAGGCGCGGGGCGGACTTGGGAGGTATCTCCAACGGCTCGGACGTGTGGAGGGGGCGAAAAAGCGCCCCGCGGCCTAAGCCACGGGGCGCCAGGGATCCGTCGGGGCCGCGGTCAGGCCCGGACTACGTTCGTGGCCTGGAGGCCCCGATCTCCGGTTCGGATCTCGAATTCCACCTCTTCACCCTCGGCAAGGGTGCGGAAACCTTCGCCGACGATGGCGGAAAAGTGGACGAATACGTCCTCACCAGAGCTCTGCTGGATGAAGCCGTACCCCTTCGAGTCGTTGAACCATTTCACGGTTCCCTTCATGCCTTCACCTCCGGATGAGTCACAAACGGCCCCGCTGCGACGGCGTGGCCTGACCTACCTTGGCGAAGCGGGATACCGTTCGCAAGGCGAACGATCGCCGGTGTGCGGCAACTCACGATTCCCGGCGGCGGCGGGCGGCTCAATCCTGGCCGTAGAGGGCCTGGTAGACGCCGAGATTCCGGCGCACGTTCTTCACGTATCCCCGCGTCTCCTCGAAGGGGATCCGCTCGGTGAAGCGCTCGGCGTCGGCGACCTCCGGGTAGCGGCGCCAGCGCGTGGCGCGAGTGGGACCGGCGTTGTAGGCCGACAGCACCAGGGGGAGGTCCCCCTCGTAGCGCCGGTTCATCTCCACGAAGAACGCCGCCCCCAGATGGAGGTTCACCTCGGGGGTGGTGAGGCTCTCCTCCTTGAAGTCCTCGGGCCCGTGGGCCCGGGCCAGCTCCCTCCCCGTCGGAGGCATGACCTGCATGAGGCCCACCGCTCCCGCACCGCTCCGGATGTCCGCCTCGAAGGCCGACTCCTGGCGGATGAGGGCCGCCAGCATGATGGGATCCACACCCCATTCGGCGGCCTCGCGTACCACCATCTCCCGGTAGGGGAAGGGATACACGACCTGCAGCAGGCGGCGGGTCCACGGCGCTCCGGAGGCCCGGAGCTTCCATCCCAGGTTGATGCCGGCGATGGTCCGGCCACGCTCGATGAGGCCCTCGGCCAGCGTCAGGGCCAGGGCGTCCGCGTCCTGGACCCGGGCCACCAGGCGCGCCTCTTCCGCGTCGGCGCCACGGTCCAGGCCGGCCTCGGAGAGCGCGTCCATCCGGGCCAGCCCTTCCGTGAGCCAGGCCGGCGCGTCGGTGGGCTCACCCGCCTCCACGTCCACGTCGTACGGCTCATCCAGGAGCGCCGCGCCCAGCACGGCATAGTAGGAGAAGGGCTCCTCGCTCCGGATCCGGGCTACGTGGGCCCGGGCCACCGCGCTGTCGCCGAGCTGAAGCCGCGTGCGCGCCGCCCAGTACGCGGCCTCGTCCCAGCGCCGTCCCGAGGGAAAGTCCTTCAGATAGGCCTCGAAGACCCGGGCGGCCTCCCCGGGATGGCCGCGGCCCAGCGCGATCTGGCCCAGCCGCATGCGCGCCTGGCCCGCCCGGGAGAGGGTGGGCGCCGCTTCGGCCAGGGCGGCGAACGTCGCCGACGCCACCGAGAGCGCGCCCCGGCTCTGGGCGCTGGTGGCGCTGTCCCACCTCACCTCGGCAGCCTGGGCGCTGGCCGGATACTCCTCGAGCAGCCAGCGCCGAAGCACCTTCACCTCGGCGGCTCGGCCCTGCCGACGGCGCATCGCCGCCCAGATCTCCAGGTTCCGCGGCCCGATGCGGTCCCCGGGCTCACCCTTGCGAATGGCCCGGAACTCCTCCAGCGCCTCGTCCTGTCGCCCCCGGACCGTGGCCATGAGCCGAGCGCGCGCCAGTCGGCGCCCGTCCGACAGGTGCGCCCCCTGACTCTCTGCCAGCTC
>JASFRY010000343.1:0-5523 GCA_050114675.1 Gemmatimonadota bacterium
GCGAGCAGTGATCCCCGAAGATGGAGCCGGCCAGCACCGAGCTGATGACCCCCAGGAGCACGGTGTAGTGGCTTCCCCCGGCGAAGCCGGCGTCGCCGCCCAGCGCCACGGTGAGGGGGATCACGAGGGGCAGCAGGATGGCCATGGTTCCCCACGACGTGCCCGTGGCGAAGGACATGGCGGCCGACGTCAGGAACACCAGGACCGGGAGGAGCTGGATGGCCACCCGCTCCGAGAGGATCTGGCTGAGGTACTGGGCCGTGCCGATCTCCTGGGTCACGGCGCCCAGCGACCAGGCCAGGACCAGGATGATCATGGCGATCATCATGGCCCGCATGCCCCCGAGCCAGGCGTCGATGGACTCGGTGACGGTGAGGATGCGCTGGCCCACCGAGAGGAGGATGGCCACCAGGCAGCCGGACATGGAGCCCCAGAGGAGGGTGGAGAAGGGGTCCGCGGCGCCGAACACGTCCCACCATCCGGCGTCGGGGCCTACCGCGGACCTCCCCGTGGAGACGAGCCCTGCCAGGACCACGACGATCACCGTGAGCACCGGGACGGCGGCGTTCCACCACCGACGCTTCGTGCCCTCCTTGGGATCCATGATGTGGGTCGCCGTGTCCGTTGCGAGCTGGGCACCCTTGCGGTAGAGACCCCCGCCGGAGGCCGCCCGCCGCTCCGCCGACGCCATGGGGCCCCAGTCCCGATCCATCACGGCCACGAAGAAGGCGAAGACCAGGGCCAGGAGGGGATAGAAACGGTACGGGATGGTCTCGATGAAGATGGCGAACGGGCTCGAGCCGGCCAGCATGGCCGCATGCTCGGGGCTCTGCTCACTCGCGATGCGCAGGCCGTCGGCGATGAGGCTGATCTCGTAGCCCACCCAGGTGGAGATGGGGATGATGGCCGCCACGGGCGCCGCCGTGGAATCCACCAGGTACGCCAGCTTCTCGCGGGACACCTTCAGGCGGTCCGTGATGGGCCGCATGGTGTTGCCCACGATGAGGGTGTTGGCGTAGTCGTCGAAGAAGATGGCCATGCCCGCGAGCCAGGTGGCGAACTTGCCCCGGCGCGCCGAGCGGGCGAAGGGGGCCACCGCCTCCACGATGCCCAGGGTCCCCCCGTTGCGGGCGATGATGCCCACCATCCCGCCCAGCATGAGGGAGAAGACCACCACCTGGGTGTGCCCGCCCTGGGAGTCGGCCAGCGCCGGCACGACGAAGGTGTCGATGACCCTCCACGTGCCGGCGACGGGGTTGAAGCCGGCCACCGCCAGGGCGCCGAGCCACACGCCGGCGAAGAGGGCCGTGACCACCTCCCGGAAGACCAGGGCCAGGACGATGGCCAGAAGGGGAGGGAGGAGGGAGAACCACCCGGCGGTGAGGGTGGGCGCCACCTCCAGGGTCTCGTCCCCGGCCCGCACGGTCAGGGGGAGCTGGCCCCGGTCGGTGATCACCAGGTCCCCGACGGTGGTTGAGGCGCCGGCGGGGAGCGCGCCGGAGGCCAGCAGGCGCCCATCGGCCTGACGCACCTCGTAGGACGCGTCCACGTCCGCTCCGGTGAGCACCACCTGGAAGGGGAGCCCCTCCAGGACGACCCGGGGAGCCTTCCCCACTTCCTGGGCCCCGATCCACGTAGGCGTGGCCAGGAGAGCGAGGAGGACGAGGGCGGCACGGAGGAGTCGCATGGCGAGGGCTCCGGGAAGGGCGGGGGGCGAGGAGAAAAGTCCGGTCATCATGGGCGTGGCGCGCGTCCGTGACAACCCTCACGGGCGTCGTTGACCGGCGCCCTGGACTCCCGCTAGGTTCGGGCCGCCGAACGCGGTTTCGCGACATTCCCGCCTCAACAGGATCGTCGAGCGTGAGCGCCGAACGAATCCCCGTCATGGACGAGGCCGCCGTCCGCCGGGCCGTCGCCCGGATGGCGCGAGAGATCGTGGAGAAGAACGGTGGCACCGAGCGGCTCGCCCTCATGGGCATCCACCGTCGGGGCGTCCAGATCGCCGATCTGATCCAGAAGGAGATCGCGGCCGTGGAGGGCGCCGACGTCCCCACCGGCTCCATCGACATCTCCCTCTACCGCGACGACCTGGAGGCCATCGGTCCGCGTCCCATCATCGGGGCCTCGGAGCTCCCGGCGTCGGGCATCGACGGAGAGGCCATCGTCCTGGTGGACGACGTGCAGTTCACGGGCCGCACGGCCCGGGCGGCCATCAACGAGCTCATGGACTGGGGCCGGCCCGCCCGAATCCTCCTCTGCGTGCTCGTGGACCGCGGCGGCAGGGAGCTGCCCATCCAGCCCGATATCGTGGGCCGGCACGTGGAGGTGCTGGGCGACGGACAGACCGTCGAGGTGCTCGTTCCCGAGCTGGACGGGAGCCTCGGCGTGGACATCGTGAACACCCACCCGGAGGCCGCGTGAACCAGACGGCGTCTGCCCTGGGCAAGGACCTCGTCGGACTCGAACGCCTCTCCCGAGAACAGCTTCTCGCCATCCTCGACACCGCCGAGCCCTTCAAGGAGATCTCGGAGCGGCGCATCAAGAAGGTGCCGGTGCTCCGGGGCAAGACCATCGTCAATCTCTTCTTCGAGCCGTCGACGCGCACGCGCGTATCGTTCGAGTTCGCGGAGAAGCGACTGTCGGCGGACACGGTGAACATCGCCGCCTCTGCATCGTCGGTGACCAAGGGCGAGACGCTGGTGGACACGGCGAGGAACCTGGAGGCCATGCGCATCGACATGGTGGTGATGCGCCACGGTGCCTCGGGAGCGGCGCGCTTCCTGGCGGAGCGCATCCCCTCCAACGTCGTCAACGCCGGCGACGGGGCCCACGAGCACCCCACCCAGGGTCTCCTGGACATGCTCACCATCCGGGACCACAGGGGACGCATCGACGGCCTCAAGGTGTGCATCGTGGGCGACGTGCTCCATTCCCGCGTCGCCCGCTCCAACATCTACGGCCTCCTCAAGCTGGGCGCCGAGGTGGCCGTGTGCGGGCCGCCCACCCTGGTGCCCCCGGGCTTCCGGGAGCTGGGCGTGGAGATCTTCAGCCGGGTGGAGGAGGCCATCCAGTGGGCCGACGTCCTCAATGTGCTGCGGCTCCAGCTCGAGCGCATGGAGGCCGGCTACGTGCCCTCGCTCCGCGAGTACAACCGGATCTGGGGCGTGACCAACGCCCGCCTGGCGAAGGCGCCCAAGGATCTGCTCATCCTCCACCCGGGGCCCATGAACCGCGGCGTGGAGATCGACTCCGACGTGGCCGACGGACCCCACGCGGTCATCCTCAACCAGGTCACCAACGGCGTGGCCGTGCGCATGGCGGTGCTCTACCTGCTGGCCGGCGGCCAGCCGGAGAAGGCGGAAGCCGCCAAGCAGGGAGGTGAGGCATGAGCGCGAAGCTCCTCCTTCGGGGCGGGCGGGTCGTCGACCCCTCCCAGAAGCTCGACGGCGTTCGGGACGTCCTCCTGGCCGACGGCACGGTGGCGGAGATCGGGGAGGGGGTGGGGGCGGCCGAGGACGCTCGGGTGGTGGACTGCACGGGCCTGGTGGTGACGCCCGGGCTCGTGGACGTGCACGTGCACCTGCGCGAGCCCGGAAGCGAGCACAAGGAGACCATCGCCACCGGCGCCCGGGCCGCGGCGGCCGGTGGGTTCACGGCGGTGTGCGCCATGCCCAACACGGACCCGCCCATCGACGATCCGGCCACCGTGGGCTTCGTGGCCGCCGAGGGACGTCGGGCGGGTGCCGCCCGGGTCTACCCCGTAGGGTGCATCTCCGCAGGCCGGAACGGGGCGCGCCTGGCGCTCATCGGCGAGATGGTGGAGGCGGGCGCGGTGGCCATCTCCGACGACGGGAGCCCGGTGATGGACTCGGGGCTCATGCGTCTGGCGCTCCTGTACGCCACCGCGTTCGGGATCCCGGTGGCAGACCATCCCGAGGACCTGACGCTCTCGGGCAAGGGGCACATGAACGCCGGGCTCGTGTCCACCCGTCTCGGGCTTCCGGGGAAGCCCAACGCCGCGGAGGACATCCACATCGTGCGGGACCTGCTCCTGGCCGAGGCAACGGGGGGGCACATCCACCTCCAGCACGTGTCCACCCGCTTCGGCGTGGAGAGCATCCGCCAGGCTCGGGCCCGCGGCGTGCGGGTCACCGCCGAGGCGTCGCCCCACCACCTGGTCCTCACCGAGGAGGCGGTGGAGGGGTACCGGACCGAAGCCAAGATGAACCCGCCCCTCCGCACCGCCGAGGACCGGGACGCCGTACGTGCCGGGCTGGCCGACGGCACGCTGGACATCCTGGCCACCGACCATGCCCCCCACCACTACGACGAGAAGGAGGCGGCGTTCACCGACGCACCCAACGGCATCGTGGGGCTGGAGACGGCTCTGGGCCTGGTGCTGACCCACGTGGTGGGCGAGGGCGTCATCGATCTGCCCACCATGGTGGAGCGCATGAGCTGCCACCCGGCGAGGGCCTTCGGCCTCCTCGGGGGCACGTTGGCGCAGGGCTCGGTGGCGGACGTCACCGTCTTCGATCCCGAAGCCGCCTGGACGGTGGATCCCACCACGTTCCGCTCCAAGAGCCGGAACACGCCGTTCGGAGGATGGGAGCTGAAGGGGAAGGTCCGCTACACCGTGGTGGGGGGGCGGATCGTCTTCGAGGGGTAGGGCCGGCGCGGATGGGGCTCCTCACCCCACGTGGCCTACCCTGCGACAAGAGGACCCGGCCGGGAGCCAAGCCCGGCCGGGTCCTCTTTGCTCGCCAGAGCGTTTCGTCAGGCGCTCAGCGCGTTGACGTGCCGCTGGAGCTGCCCCTTGAGCCGGGCCACCGCTTTGGGATGGAAGAGGCGGCGCGTGGCGGCCCGATCCAGGACGGCCTGGGCTTCCACCAGGCGGGCCTGGGCTTCCTCGGCGGTCTCGGCGGCGCGGACCCGCTTGATGGCGGTACGGATGCGCGAACGCTCCGCACGGTTCTTGGTGCGGGCGGCGCGGCTGAGCTCCATGCGCTTCTTGGCGCTCTTGATGTTCGGCATGCGTCTCTCGTAGGTCGTGGTGTACCGAGCCAAATAAGCTAGAAGCGATGGGGCGGAGGATCAATGCCCTCGCGCCACGTCACCGGGTCAGGTCCTCGTAGCGGACTACGCGGGCCGGCACGGCGGCGGTGCCTCCCCGGGCGAAGCGGAGGATGAGGTTGACCGTGGAGCCGGGCTCCAGCTCCCGGTCGAGACCCTCCAGCATGCCGTGACGCCCCCCGGGCTTCAGGGCCACCGTCGCTCCGGGCGGGATCACCAGGCCGCCCTCCAGCGGTACCATGCGCATGGTGCCGTCCTTCATCTCCATGTCGTGCAGGGAGCCCCGTGCCGACACGTCGGAGGAGATGGCAACCAGGGTGTCGACCGCCGCTCCGTCGTTCCGGAGCGTGAGGTAGGCCGCCGTCACGTCACCGGCGGCAGGCCGGGGCACGTAGGCGTCCAGCACCCGCACGTCGCCCACGGTGGCCAGAACGGGTCCGGCGGGCTCGG
>JASFRY010000344.1:0-5523 GCA_050114675.1 Gemmatimonadota bacterium
TGTTTCAGAGGAGCGGCTACGTCATGGATCCCCACACGGCGGTGGGGTGGTGCGCGCTGGAGCAGGAACGGCGTGGAAGCGAGGGGCCCTGGGTTCTGCTGTCCACGGCGCACCCGAGCAAGTTCCCGGATGTCGTGGAGCAGGCTACCGGGCGCGATGTTCCGCTTCCGGAGACGCTGGCGGCTCGCATGCGCCAACGCGAGCACATGGTCGGGGCTCCACCCCGGAGCGAGGCCATACGAGCGATCCTCCTTGACGGAGTGACGGCGGCATGACCGAGGTGAGGAAGGCGCAGGTGCGCGTGCCCTGCTCTACGTCCAACCTGGGCTCGGGCTTCGATACCCTGGGATTGGCGCTGAACCGGTACCTGGTGGCGTCCTTCCGACCCGGTGGGCACACCCTCGAGGTGGAGTTCGCCGGCACCCTGGACCTCCTGGAAGGTCCGCCCGAGGACGACTTTCTCGTGTCCGTGTTCTCGGCGGAGATGGAGCGCGCAGGGGTCCGGCCGCTGGGGGCCCTGCACCTCTGGTCGGAGGTGCCCGTGGCGCGGGGGCTCGGCTCGTCGGCCGCAGCCCTGGTGGCCGGCTTCGAGCTCGCCAGGGCCGTGCTCGGGAAGAGCTCGGACCAGGAGGGGGCGTTCCGGCAGGCCGCGGCGCGGGAGGGCCACGGCGACAATGCGGCACCTTGCGCCCTGGGGGGACTACGCGGGGTCGTCGCCGGCAGCAACGGTCCGCGTCCGCTTCTCCTGTCCCTCTCCGACGAGGTGGGTTTCGCGTACGCCGCGCCCGCGAAGGGTGTGTCCACGGCCGCTGCTCGCGCCGCGCTCCCCGGTCAGGTCGCCCACGCCGTGGCGGTGGCCCAGCTCGGGCGCATGACCGCCCTCCTGCGTGGGCTGGCCGAAGGAGACCCCAAGCTGATCCGCGTAGGGATCGAGGACGAGCTCCACGTGCCCCACCGCCTTCCGCTCATCGTCCACGGGGAACGAGCGATGAGCGCCGGCTACGAAGCGGGGGCGTGGGGCGTGACCATCTCGGGGAGCGGGTCCGGCCTCCTCGCCGTGTGCAGCCCCGATGACGCGCCCGCCGTGGCCGCCGCCATGCGGGAGGTCTTCGACGCGGGCGCTGGAGACCCGGGGTGTGTGGGCTTCGCCCTCTCCCCCGATTTCGAGGGAGCCGTCCACCTGTAGTGAGGGACAGGCCTTCCCGTCGTTTCAGTCTACCCGGGATCGACTTGGCGGCATCGGGTCGTGCAGCACCCGCCGTACTCGCGTCCAGAGGAACGAGTTGGACGCCACCCGCCCGACCACGAACGCCGAGAACGCCGCGGTCACACCCACCACGCCCAGGCCGAAGCCCATCACCATGAAGCTGAGGGCGATGAAGGTGACCTCGGTCGCCGTAGCCACCGTGATGGGCCGTGTGCGGCGGGCGGTCACCAGCACCGAACGCTGGAGGGAGAGGAGAACCGTGAGGGCCGGCAAGGGCGCCAGGATCCGGGTCGGGGTGAGGGCGTACGCCGCGAGCTGCGGGGTCAGGCCCGACATCCACTGGAACCAGACGATGGACAGCGGCGTGAACGCCACCAGGGCGATGCCCGCCGAGGCCGCCAGACCCAGCCCCGTCGCGAAGCGCCGGAGCTCGGGGAGATGCCCGTGCCGGGGACCCATGAGGGCGATGGCCGTATCCTGGAACGCCAGCCCCACCGACCGGAAGACGAAGGATACCGACTCCACCACCGGGAAGACGGCCAGCGACTCCACCGGCGCCACGCTGCGGCCCATGAAGAACGTGAGCATGGGCTGGACCGTGAGGCCGATGAGCGAGGTGAGGGCCAGAGGGTAGTAGAAGTGGGCGATGTCCCGGTACGACAGGTCGGCCGTCTCCGGGTCGGGCGAAGGCGGGCCGGACACCAGCTCGCGCACCGAACGGGCGGCCATGAGACGTGCCGCCACGGCCTCCGCCGTGACGCCCGTGGACAGGGCCATGGCGCTCACCCAGGCTCCGGGGATGTGGAGCCACAGAAAACCCACCAGGGCCGCCATGGACATGGACACCATCCGGATGATGGTGCCGTAGGCCACCAGCCGGGTGCGGCCGGAACGGATGAGGACCCCCTGGTAGAAGCGCCGGTACCCGATGGCGGCCGGCCACGGGAGAAACAGCCAGAGGGCCCCGTACGTCAGTCCCGCCACCTCGCGGGGAAGGCCCACAACGTCCAGGGTGAGGAAGCGATGCACCGGCGGGACGACCACCAGCAGGAGCAGCGCCGTGGTGCCCACACCCAGCGCCCGCTGGAAGTTGCGCATCTTCCGGAAGCTCTCCCCATCCTGCACCAGCGCCGTGGTGGCGCTCATGAGCATGATGACGGGGGCCTCGATGAGCAGCGCGAACGCGTAGGCGACCCCGTGGGCCGCCAGGTTGAACTTGGGGTCCACCATCCGGGCGATGATGGCGGCCAGGTAGGGTCCTTCCACCGCCATCATCAACCACGTGGCGGCCAGCGGCGCCCAGAACTTCAGGATGGTGCGTTGGGTGGGTCGTTCGGTCACGCGCGGCGGTGGTGGCGAGGGCGATGGCTCGTGCGAAGCCGGTAAAGTAGCGGGTCCCAAGACGAAAACGACCCCTCCGGCAAGGGACGGCCGGAAGGGTCGAGAGACCTACATGAACGGAGCGGGAGGGATTCGACCGTTCGCCGCCCTGCAGCGAACGAGAGCGAGGACGCCGCGTCGCGGCGCCGCAGCTCCACCCCCAGGCGGATTTCGCCGCAGGCGAAAGACGCGCGGATGCGCAGCAGACGCGGGGTTTGAATCCCTCCCGCTCAGCACCGGAGAACAAAACGACCCTCCCGGCGGTGTCGGCCAGTAGGGTCGAGAGACCTACATGAACGGAGCGGGAGGGATTCGAACCCCCAAGCCCTCTCGGGCGCTCGCTTTCGAGGCGAGTGCAATAGCCATTCTGCCACCGCTCCTGAAAACAGCAACGCCCGGGCAGCCACGGCGAGCCGTGGTGTCCGGGCGGGATAAACCTCGGGTCCAGACCCGCCTTGGCGGGGCGGCCGCAATGCGGCCTTTCAATCGGGGCGCCCGGATTCGAACCGGGGACCTCTGCGACCCGAACGCAGCGCTCTACCGGACTGAGCCACGCCCCGGAACTACGATTTTGAGCATGTCAAACGGACGGGGTGGGATGCGCTTCACTTCGTGAACCGGCGCTCGCGCACCATCGTCCCAGGGGCGCATCGCGCCCCACCTGTCCTGGCGCTCGGCCCGAACCCACTCGGCGTCCTGCTCCGCAGTCCGCGTGGGTTCGAATCTCGAGCTACCTGAGATGTCAAACGGACGGGGTGGGATTCGAACCCACGAGGGCGGTTAGCCCACACGATTTCCAATCGTGCGCCTTAAGCCACTCGGCCACCCGTCCAGTGTGGCTAGAAGGCCCCATACGGACCCACGTCCAGCACCGTGGATCAAACAACACATACGGAGGGAGTGGGATTCGAACCCACGAGGTCCTCTCGGACCAACGCCTTAGCAGGGCGCCGCCTTAAGCCGCTCGGCCATCCCTCCAAAGCGGACCGCCGGACCGTACGGACCGACGTCCCACCACGACAAGTTGCCCCGCTAGGGCTCGAACCTAGACTCTCCGGAGCCAGAATCCGGCGTGTTGCCAGTTACACCACGGGGCAAGAGAGCCACCTGTCGGATTCGAACCGACGACCCCGTCATTACGAGTGACGTGCTCTACCAGCTGAGCTAAGGTGGCGGTCTCGTAAGTGGAGCCGAGGGGAGTCGAACCCCTGACCTCTTGAGTGCGATTCAAGCGCTCTCCCAACTGAGCTACGGCCCCGATGTCTCCAACATACAAGCATGGGCGCGAGAGGACTCGAACCTCTGACCTCTACGATGTCAACGTAGCGCTCTAACCACCTGAGCTACGCGCCCGCATGCGCCCGGGAGGACTTGAACCCCCAACCTCTTGATCCGTAGTCAAGCGCTCTATCCAATTGAGCTACGGGCGCGAGTGCCGATCTGTTCCTGGCCTCCCTGCGCCAGAATGCCCACGACAGGACTCGAACCTGTACGCCGTTTCCGGCACTGGTCCCTCAAACCAGCCTGTCTACCAATTCCAGCACGTGGGCGTTGCAGCAGTAGGTCGTTGGCCGTTTCCTCGGCACCGGGCGGCTGCTCGATACGGATGAACGCGGGCTGGGAGTTGTAATGCTCGGGGAGGGACTCGAACCCTCACGGGGTTGCCCCCACAGGATCCTGAATCCTGCGCGTCTGCCAATTCCGCCACCCGAGCCCGGTGCCTCGTTCCGGGCCTCATGACCCGGCCAACAGTGGAGCCGAGGGGAATCGAACCCCTGACCTCTTGAATGCCATTCAAGCGCTCTCCCAACTGAGCTACGGCCCCAATGCACACACACATAGTCGTCCCACCCCAGGGAGGGGGACGACCAACCTGCTTTGCTTTCAATCAACATGTCAGCGGGGCTGACGAGACTCGAACTCGCGACCTCCGGTGTGACAGACCGGCACTCTAACCGACTGAGCTACAGCCCCTTTTTCCTGCCAAACAACAGACGCCCCGACGGGGAGTCGAACCCCGGCCGCCACCTTGAAAGAGTGGTGTCCTAACCGCTAGACGATCGGGGCCTTCGTGGTCCCCCTGACGACTCCCGTCGACCTCGTTCCTTGCGGAACGGCCACGGGAGCCTGGCTCGACAGGCCCGGAAGGACTCGAACCTTCAACCGCCGGTTTTGGAGACCGGTGCTCTACCAATTGAGCTACGGACCTCTAAACAGCACCCTCCATACCCGGCCCTCGACCGTTTCCGGGCGAGAGCGATGGCCAGGGACGGAATCGAACCGCCGACACCGTGATTTTCAGTCACGTGCTCTACCAACTGAGCTACCTGGCCCCGACAAAAAAACCGCCCGGACCACTCGGGGCGCGGGCGGGAACCTCGTCGGGGAGAAGCCTTGCTACCGGCCCCCCGCTCCCGCCCGCACACGCGGGCTCCACGTATCGGCAACCGTCCAGGAGCGGCGCCGAGACGAGTCCAGAGCGGCAAGCGCGAATCGCGCCCGCAGATCGGACGGGCTCAGTGCCAGCATGACTCCTCCTGACATCCTCTACGTGGGAAACGCCGCCAGAGGCGGCGCTTCAGGACAAATAGCGGGGGCGGGATTCGAACCCGCGACCTTCGGGTTATGAGCCCGACGAGCTACCAGACTGCTCCACCCCGCATCAGGGCACCAAGTATACCCAGGCCGCCGGAGAGGGTCAACCCGCTTCGCGCCGCCCCACCCAACATTTGATTACGTCCGGAAACACATTTTTCCCGAGCCCGGGTTTCATCCCGCGCCTGCAGGCTTGAGAGCAGGTCGAAACAGGGGTTATGTTTCCGGCCCGGAAACGGGACGTGGCGCAGTCCGGTAGCGCACCTGAATGGGGTTCAGGGGGTCGCCGGTTCGAATCCGGCCGTCCCGATCACTACAGAGGTCCTGCGATCGAATGTGAT
>JASFRY010000345.1:0-5523 GCA_050114675.1 Gemmatimonadota bacterium
CGATCTCGCCCGGGCCACGGACTTCTATCGGGACACCCTGGGCGTGCCACTCCTCTTCGAGGTTCCGGGAATGGCGTTCTTCGACCTGGGCGGCGTGCGCCTCATGGTTGGCACGGCGGAAACGGCGCAGCACGACCACCCCGGGTCCATCCTCTACTTCACGGTGGACGACATCGGAAGCGCGCACGAGATCCTGTCTGCGCGGGGTGTGAACTTCAACTCGGAGCCCCGCCTCGTCGCGGACATGGGCGACCACGAGCTCTGGATGGCCTTCTTCAAGGACAGCGAGGAGAACCAGCTCGCGCTCATGGCCGAGGTCCAAAGACCTTGACCGCGCCTACCGCCCTGCCCTATTCATCCCTCGCGATCGCACGACGAACGACCTTCCAGGAGCCAGGATGTCTGACAACGGTGGCAACCGGATCCGCGTGATCCTCCGCTGGATCCAGATCAAGGACAACAAGGAAGCGGCCTGGGACGACGAAGGCGAGTTCCGCTTCCGTTCCAAGGTCACCACGGGCGGCCAGAGCAACGAGCTCAAGTTCCCCGAGCAGGGCTTCTGGGGCATCTCGGATCACCCCCGCCGCAACAAGGTGGACAAGATCGACAAGGTGCTCTATGAAGGTCCTGCGGGTGACTCGCTGGTCGTGGAGCTCTTCGGCGAGGAGCTGGACCAGTTCACGCCCAACGACATGCTCGAGGACTATCGCCGTGAGTTCACGGGTCCCGTCTCCTCGTGGATCGGTCGGCACGAGCCCACCGACGAGGGCACCGGGGACCCGGAGAATCTGTCGGACTGGCGCGTCTGCTACGACGTCGAGATGGCCTGACCGACGCCCGTCCCCGCGCTGACGGAGACGTGGCCCCGGCCGCCCCGCGGCCGGGGCCTCGCGTCGTGCCGGGGGTCCAGCGTAGCTTGCCCTCCCTGTGACCCCCAACCCCGAGGGAGGGCCTCCTGACGCACTTCACGCCGCTGGATTGGTTCTGGACCCTCCTCTTCCTGCTCCTGATGGTGGGGGGCGCCGCGTTCTTCTACCGCCTGGCCCGCCGCTCCGAGTCCGACTTCTTCCTCGCGGGACGCAGGCTCCCGTGGTGGCTGCCGGCGGCGTCGGTGTTCAGCACGCATACGGCCACCGACACCCCCATGTGGGTCACCGGAACCGTCTACGCCCATGGGCTCCGCGGCCTCTGGTACACCTTCTTCGCCGGCTGGACGTCGGTGGCGGCGTTCGTGTCGGCCAGAATCTACCGGCGCTCGGTGGCTTTCACCCAGGCCGAGTGGCAGGTGGTACGCTTCCACGGCTTCGGCGCCGAGCTGCTCCGGGGGTGGATGGCCGGGTGGCAGGTCTTCATGAACATGTTCATCCTGGGATGGGTGGGCATGGCCATGGGCAAGGTGGGCAACCTGGCCTTCGGGTGGCCCATCTGGGTGGGCCTGGTGGTCCCCTCGATCATCACCGCGGGCTACACCCTGGCCGCCGGCTACTGGGGCGTGGTCATGGGCGACTTCCTCCAGGGCATCGTGGCGGTCTTCGCCATCCTCCTCGTGTCCATCGTGGGCATCGTGGCGGCGGGCGGGACTGCCGGCGTGGTGGAGGGCATCACCGCCATGGGCGAGACGTGGCGCCTGGACTCCATGGCCTTCACGGGGGTGTTCACTGGCGCCTTCCCGGCGGCGTGGTGGCTCACCATGCTGGCCATCGCCATCGTGGGCGGATTCGGGATGGGCACCAGCCTGGACTGGTACGTGGAGGCCCAGCGCATCCAGTCGGCCAAGACGGTGCGTGACGCCAGCTACGGGATCTGGTGGGGCGGCGCCATCACGCTGGTCCGCAACGGCGTCTGGGCCGCGGCCATCCTGGCGTTCTTCGTCATGGCTCCGGGGATCCGCGACCAGGCCGAATACGAGCTGGGGTGGTTCCGGCTGGGATTCGAGCTTCTTCCGGCGGGCCTGGTGGGGGTCTTCTTCGCGGCGATCCTGGCCATCCACCTCTCCACCATCTCCAGCCACCTGAACCTGGGCTCCCTCTACTTCACCCGGGACCTCTACCAGCGCTACGTGAATCCCGACGCCTCGGAGCGCAGGCTCGTTTGGATGGGACGCCTGGCCACCGCCGTCCTGCTCCTGGGCTCCTTCGCCTACGGGCTCATGATGCAGAGCATCACCCAGTGGCTCATCTTCGCGCTGTGGCTCATGATGGCCGGCATCTGGCTGCCCAACATCCTCCAGGTGGTGTGGTGGCGCTTCAACGCGTGGGGCTATCTGGCGTCGTGGATCGCCAACCTGGGCATCGCGTGGCTCGTGGTCTGGGTGCTGCCGTCCTTCGGCGTCATCCCCGTGCTCCCCGACTACCTTCAGTTCTGGTCGCTCATGGCCTTGGGGATCGTGGTGTTCCTGCCGGCTACGCTGCTCACCAAACCGGAGCCCATGGAACACCTGGTCCGTTTCTACCTCCAGACCCGGCCGCTGGGCTGGTGGGGACCTGTGCGGGAGGAGGCCCGGCGGCGCGGGCTCCTGAAGGAGGAGTCGGCGGCCGCCGGCTCCCGGCCGCGCCCCCTCATCCGGCGCACGTGGACCGCGGAAGAGGCGGACGCCTGGAGCCGCGAGGACTGGATCGCCATCGTCCTCTCCCCGCTGATCATGGCCCTGGGCATGGTGGGAACCGCGAACCTCTTCCTGGGTCGTGGAGCCTGGATGTGGCAGCTGCCCCTGGCCGTGGGCGCGGGCCTCTTCATGTTCTGGGTCATCGATCCCAAGCTGAGGGCAGTGTCGGTGGAGTACGAGGCACAGCAGGCCCGGTACGTGGAACGGCTGGAACGGCAGATGCGCTGGAGCCCCGACACGCTCGAAGGCGGGAAGGAGTCGTAATGGAGCAAGGGTGGGATACGCTCATCGGAATGAGCATCGCGTACGTGGCCTCGTTCATCGGGCTGGGCCTGGCCTGGTACGGATGGACCCGTCGCCACGATGACACGAGAGGCGGGGGTGCCTCGGCTTCGGAGCACGACGGGGAGGCGCGCCCATGACCGCGCTCCTCGCCGTGGTGGCCCAGGCCACCCCACGTCAGCCCCTTCCGGCGGAGCCGCCGGTCCAGGGGTGGTTCTGGTACGCCGTGATCCCCGCGGCGCTCTTTCTCGTGTCCGCCTTCGGCACCTGGGCCCTCTGGCGGCACTTCGCCAGGGAAGACGACGAGGAGTAGGCCCCCATGATCAAGAAGCTCTTTCTGACGCTGCTCGCCGTAGTCGTGGTCATCGCCGCCGTGGTGGTGGTGCGCGCCAACCGCATGGAGTCGCATCAGGTCGCCACCGACGCCGGCCCGCCGGCCGACATCCAGGTGGACGCAGATGCCGCGGCCCGGCGGTTCGCCGGGGCCATCCGCTTCCCCACCATCTCCCACGAGGACGTGGAGGACACGGACACGGCGACCTTCCGGGCGCTCCAGGGCTACTTCGAGGAGACCTATCCCCTGGTCCACCAGCAGCTGAAGAAGGAGCTCGTGTCGGGCCTGAGCCTCCTCTATACGTGGGAGGGACGCGATCCCGACCTCGAGCCTGTGGTCCTCATGGGCCACCAGGACGTGGTGCCCGTCATCCCCGGCACCGAGGAAGACTGGGAGCACGGTCCCTTCAGCGGTGATATCGCCGACGGCTACGTGTGGGGCCGCGGCAGCATGGACGACAAGATCAGCGTCGTGTCCATCCTGGAGGCGGTGGAAGCCCTCCTGGCCGAGGGATTCCAACCGCGGCGCACCATCTACCTGGCCTTCGGACACGACGAGGAGGTGGGCGGCATCCGGGGCGCCTCGTCCATCGCCAGGCTTCTGGAGGACCGGGGCGTGGGTCCCTTCGCCTTCGTGATCGACGAAGGGGGTGCCGTGGTGCGCGGGATGATCCCCGGCATCGAGGGCCCGGTGGCGCTGGTGGGCATCGCCGAGAAGGGATACGTGAACACCGAGCTCCTGGTGGAGGGGGCGGGCGGGCATTCGTCGACCCCTCCCGACCATACCAACATCGGCATCCTGGCCGATGCCATCACCGAGCTCGAGGAAGACCAGTTCCCCGCCTCCTACGGCGGCGCCGCGGCGAGCATGTTCGAATACCTGGCGCCCGAGATGTCCTTCGGCGCCCGGGCGGTCTTCGCCAACCTGTGGCTCTTCCGGCCGCTGGTGACCTGGGTGATGCTGCACAACCCGGAAACGGCATCCATGGTGCGCACGACCACGGCGGTGACCATCATCGACGGGGGGGTGAAGGCCAATGTCCTGCCCATCTCGGCCCGGGCCATCGTGAACCACCGCGTCCTTCCCGGCGAGACCACGGAGTCGGTCGTGGCCCGGGACCGCACCACCATCGGGGACGACCGGGTCCAGGTGCTCATGCACGGCGAAGACCACGTGGACCCGTCGCCGGTGTCCGACCCCGACAGCCCGGCGTTCCAGATGCTCTCCCGGACCATCCGGCAGGTCCTGGCGGGCGAGAACGTCGTGGTGGCGCCGTACCTGGTCATGGGTGGCACCGACGCCAAGTACTACTCGGGGCGCTCGAAGAACGTGTACCGCTTCATCCCGGCCACCATCACCGCCGACGCCCTGAAGCTGGCCCACGGAACCAACGAGCGCATGAGCGTCGAGGGGCTGGTGGCGAGCATCCGGTTCTTTCAGCAGCTGATCCGGAACTCGGATTCTCTGGGGTCTTGAGGCTCCTCGGCGCGCTTTCGGGCTCTTTGGGGGGGCGGGGGTGAGGGGCGCCGTTCCGGGGACCGTTCGGGCCTTGGGCGTGTTGGGCTGACCGCCCCCGGGGTGACGTGGCCCTCACTTAGCGGCGAGGGGCCGGGCAAATCCCCTCGCCGATGTCCCCGGAACGGCGCCCCGCACCCCCGCGGCCGGGTTCTGCGGCGCCGCTCGCTCATTCTTGTCTTGGCCTGGGCGGGCATCCGGCAGTCTGCGGTGCCACTGGCGTCGGTTGGGTCTTCGACGCTCGCCGGGGGGCTCGTTCTCCGCGGGCTGCCGCTGCCTTCCGTCCGTCCTCTACCTTCTTCGCCGGCTTGGCCGGCGGGGGGCGTCGCGTTCGCTCGCCCCCGTTGGGGCTGGCTTCAGGGGTGGGGCGGCCAGGAGGGCCAGGGCCTTGTTGATCACCGTGGTGTCGCCGGGCAGGCGGCGGATCCTGGCGATCTCCTGGGGGAGCTGGCCGCGCAGGAGGGTGAGCTCCTTCACGGCGCTACCGGGGTCCAGCGCGATGCGGTGGCCGGTCTGGGCCAGGGAGATGAGGGACTCGGGGGGCCATTCCGTCGGCCAGAGGGCCTCCAGCGCGTCCACGGCACGGTGGAGCCGGGCCAGACAGCCGGCGGTGCCGTCCAGGAGGTCGGGGTCGGCCCCGGGAAAGTCCGCCCGGACCGTGCGTGGTCGGTCCAGGGGAGCGGCGGGAAGGCGGACCTCCACGGCCAGGGTGGCACCGTCGTAGCGCCACGCAGGTGCCGGACCGTCGGAGCGGAACGGGACGGCTGCGCCGTCGGCGGTCACGCTG
>JASFRY010000346.1:0-5483 GCA_050114675.1 Gemmatimonadota bacterium
GCTGAAGCCGTCCTGGTCCGAGATGAAGTACAGGCTGTTGCCGTCGGGTGAATACTGGGGGTTGATGTGCTTCACGTTGCCGAAGACCGGCAGGACGCGCACGGCGTGGGAGGCCACGTCGATGGTGGCCAGCTGGAACTTGCTGTACTTGAGCTCCCCGAAGTCGGTCTGGGGCCCCCGGTCCGACGTGAAGGCGATGGTCCGTCCGTCGGGTGACCAGGTGGGCTCCAGGTCGGCATACTTGTCGTCGGTCAGCTGCGTCCGCTTGTCGGTCTCCAGATCGTAGACGTACAGATCGCTGATGCCCCCGGTCTGTCCGGAGAAGGCGATCTGGGTGCCATCGGGGGACCAGGCCGGATTGGTCAGGGCCCCGATGCCGTCGAACTTGATCCGACGCTTCTCGCTCCCGCTCTCCACGTCGACGATGACCAGCTCGTTGTCCCCGCCGGCGGTCACCACGAAGGCGAACTCCCGCCCGTCGGGCGACCAGGTGCCTGACGAGTCGATGTAGCGCAACGCGTCGATGTGCGGGTCGGAGTTGGCGCTCTGCAGCTTGCGCAGGACCTGTCCACTCTCGGCGTCGGCGAGGTAGAGGTCGACCGTGAAGAGGTCCTTGTTGGCCAGGAAAGCCACGAAGCGCCCGTCAGGGCTGATGGAGGGCGATACGTTGTAGGTCTCACCGGCGCCGGTGCTCGGTGCCAGCAGGGTCCGGCCCACCGAATCGGGGGCGGCCCGCCCCTGGAGGAGAGGCATGTACTCCTTGGCCACCTCGTCCTTCCAGCGAACGGAGAGTGTGTCGGTGGGCATGCCCAGCACCTGACGGATGGCCCCTTCGAAACCCACCCTGAGGGAGCGGCGGTAGATCTGCACCACCGCGTCGTCTCCGTACGTGCCTCCGATGTAGGCCCACAGCGCCTGCCCGAAGCGGTACGGGAAGAAGCGCGTGTCCTTGGTCATCTGCTCGATGGTGGGCAGATCGTCGCGGCGGATCGCGTCCCGGATCCACATGGCAGTGAGGGGATCGTCCCGTCCCACGGACATGTATTCCGCCATTCCCTCGATGAGCCACAGCGGGAGGGAGTTGAGTCCCTGGAGCCCGCCGCCCCGTCGGGACTGGGCGATGTTGTACTGGAAGGCGTGGACGAGCTCGTGGCCCAGGACGTGATCGGTGTCCCAGTAGGAGCCCGTCAGCGGCATGATGACCCGGTTCTTCAGCGATTCGGTGACACCGCCCGTCCCCTCACCGATGAAGCCCGACAGCGTGTTGGTCTGCTGGAAGTCGGGCTGATCGGCGTAGAGGATGACGGGCTTGGGCGCCTCGAACTCGTGCTGGAAGGTACGGGCATAGCGCTCATACCACCGCTCGCCCATCCGCGCGACGTCATCCACCGCCTCCGCTTCCTCGGCGTAGTAGTGGAAGTTGAAGTGCGGGGTGGGCAGGACCTTGAACTTGAAGTCGTCGTACTGAACCTTGTTGCGCCCGAAATACTGGGCGGATCCCGGGGCAGGGAGGGTCGCGAGCGCGGCCGCGGCCAGCAGCGCGCCCACCGCCCAACGTCCGGGGCGGATATCGCGGATGAACTGCATCTTGTTTTCGCCTCGCCTTGAGTCACGACGGCACGGACGGCACTCGGGTCGGCGCCTTGACGTGTACCCTTTGAGTCCAATCCGGGCACAGCCGTTAGGCCGAGACGCACCGGATCCTTCTCTGAGAAACCCCGGCATTGCCCCTGCCGTTCCACGAGTGCGTTGCCCGGCCGGGCCGCGGTGCCGAGATTGCTCCGGCCCACGGAGCCGCGGAGGGCAAGAACCTTGCCTCGCGCGCCCCGCCACCGATTCCCTCTTCCCGACTCTCTACGCCCGGATGCGCAGACTCCTTTCTCTGGCCTCGGTTCTCCTCGTGTTCGGATGCTCCGGGGACGGCCGCCCGTCCCTCCGGGTCACCCGGCTGGACGTGCCCGCCGGGGAGGGCAGCGGAGAGCCCTTCGTGTCCTCGTTGGAGGACGCGGTGCTGCTCAGCTGGCTGGAGCGCGCGCCGGGCGGCGGGCATGACCTCTGGGTGTCCCGTCTGGGTCCGGACGGGTGGGAAGGCCGTCAACGCGTGGCCCACAGCGAGCGCTTCTTCGTGAACTGGGCCGACTTCCCGTCGGTGAGCCGTGGCGGGGACGGTGCCCTCTGGGCTCACTGGCTGGAGCGGCGGGAGGGTCCTGGCCTCGCCTACGACGTCCGGGTGGCACGGTCCGAGGACGCCGCTCGGACCTGGTCTCCGGCGTGGACGCCCCACGAGGACGGCACACCCACGGAGCACGGCTTCGTCACCGTCTTTCCCCGGGACGCGGGAGTGGGACTGGTGTGGCTGGACGGGCGAGGCTATGCGCCGGGGCCCGACGGATCCGAGCCGCCCCGGGAGATGAGCCTCCGCTTCCGTGAAGCCGCCGCGGCCACCCCCGGGACGGGCGCAGCCCCTCGAGTGATCGGAGCGGCCGGACCCGAGACGCTGCTCGACGGGCGCACCTGCGACTGCTGCCAGACCGACGTCGCCCTCACCCCCGAGGGTCCCCTCGTCGTGTACCGGAATCGTACGGAGGAAGAAATCAGGGACATCTACATCTCCCGCTGGACGGAAGGAGCGTGGTCGGAAGGGGTCCCGGTGCACGATGACGGCTGGGTCATGGCAGGCTGCCCCGTGAACGGACCCGCCGTGGATGCCCGGGAAGGGAGGGTGGGCGTGGCCTGGTTCACGGGCGCCGGCGACACTCCGGCGGTGTACGTGGCCTTTTCAACGGACGCGGGCGAGACGTTCGGTGACCCGGTGCGGCTGGACCGCGGAAACCCGGCCGGACGCGTGGACCTCCGCCTCCGCGAGGACGGCCGAGCGGTGGTGAGCTGGCTCGAGCGGACGCAGGGCGGCGCCGAGCTACGGGTGGCAGTAGCCGACGAGGGAGGTCGCCCCGGGAGGGACGCGGTGGTGGCGTCCGCCTCGGCGGCGCGTGCCAGCGGATTCCCCCGCATGGCGCTGGCCCCCTGGGACCCCTCGGCCGTGATCCTGGCCTGGACCGACGTTCTGGAAGGCGACGTCACGCGTGTGCACGCAGCCCGCATCGAGTTCGAAATGGAGATGGACCGTTGACGACGACCCGAACCCCACGCCTCGGCATCCTTCTGGCCGTCACGCTGGCGGTGGCCTGCTCCTCTTCCGAGAAGCACGGTCCGGTGGTGGACGGGCCCGCACCCGCCTACGGGGCCGCGACGCTTGACGGCGACACCGTGTCGCTGGCGTCGATGAAGGGCGAGGTGGTGCTCCTCAACCTGTGGGCCACCTGGTGCGCGCCGTGCCGCCACGAGACGCCGTTCCTCGAATCCCTCTACAAGGAGCGGAGCGGGCAGGGGCTCGAGATCGTGGGCGTCTCCATGGACACCGGGGACGCCCGGGACCAGGTCAAGTCCTTCATCCAGGAGTACGGCGTCACGTACAGGATCCTGGTGGATCCCCAGATGCGGGCCATGGACACCTTCCAGGTCCTGGGACTTCCGGCCACCTTCCTCATCGACCGGGACGGTGTGCTCCGCTGGATGCGCTTCGGACCGGTGAGCGAGAGCGACAACGAGTTCATGACCGCGCTGGAGACCACGCTTCGATGACCGACGCACCCGATCCCTCCAGGATCGAGACCCCCATCGGGCTCGTGGACCTGGAAAGGACACGCGCCAACGCCCGCAGGGTGGCGGCCTACGCCTCCGAGCACGGGCTCGGCTGGCGCCCCCACATCAAGACGCACAAATCGAGGACCATCGCCTCCATCCAGCTCGACGCCGGCGCCCGCGGCCTCACCGTGGCCACGCTGCGAGAGGCCGAAGTGATGGCATCCCTCACCGACGACCTCCTCCTGGCCTACCCTCCGGTGGGTACGGCCAAGCTGGAGCGGCTGGTGGCGCTGCCCGCCTCCGTGGACCTGAAGGTGGCGCTGGACGCCACGGAGGTCCTGGAGCCCCTGGCACGGGCGGCGCGCGCGTCCGGTCGGACCGTGGGCGTGCTGGTGGAGATGGACGTGGGGCTCGGTCGCGTGGGTGTTCAGACGGCCGACGAGGTGGTGCGCCTGGCCCGGGAGGTGGCGCAGCAGGGCGGGCTCGCGTTCCGCGGCATCATGTTCTATCCGGGGCACATCCGCATGGCCCGGGAGGAGCAGGAGCGACATCTGTCCGGCGTGGCCGCCCGGGTCCTCGAGGCGCGCGCGTCCCTGGACGCGGCCGGGCTCTCGCCGGAGATCGTGTCCGGGGGCTCCACGCCCACGCTATGGGACAGCCACCGCATCCCCGGCATGACCGAGATCCGCTCGGGCTCGTGCATCTTCTTCGACCGCGAGGCGCTGGACGTCGGCGTGGCGTCCATGGAAGATCTGGCCTACACGGTGCTCGCCACCGTGGTGAGCACGGCCGTGCCCGGGCGCGCCGTGGTGGACGCCGGCTCCAAGGCCCTGGCCAAAGAGGGACGGGGGGGTGACGGTTTCGGATTCGTCCTCGACCACCCCGAGGTGCTCGTCGCATCGTTGTCCGAGGAGCACGGCGTGCTGGACGTTGCGTCCTCGGACTGGCGCCCCGCCATCGGCGATCGCGTGCGCATCGTACCGAACCACGTGTGCGTGTCGGTCAACCTCCAGGACCGGCTCCTGGCCACCGACGGAGCGCGCCGCGCGCTGCTGCCGCTGGAGGGGCGGGGGAGGGGACCATGGACCGCCTGAGCCTCGAGCGCATCCAGGAGATCCTGGCCGCCGCGCGCGAGGTCCGGGTGCTGGTGGTCGGGGACCTCATGCTGGACCGCTACATCAGTGGCGCCGTGGACCGGATCTCCCCGGAGGCCCCGGTGCCCGTGGTCCGGGTGGAGTCCGAGTCCTCGGCGGTGGGGGGAGCCGGGAACGTCGCCGCCAATGTCGCCGCCCTGGGTGCCACGAGCCGCGTGGTGGGATGTGCCGGCCGCGACGTCACGGGGGATATCTTGAAGGCCGAGCTCGAGGCGCTGGGCGTGCGGACAGAAGGCGTGGTGGCCGCCGACGGACGACCCACCACGGTGAAGACGCGCATCCTCGCCCGGCGCCAGCAGGTGGTCCGCTTCGACCACGAGGTGGAAGCCGACGCGCCCGAGTCCCTGACGCGTGCGCTCCAGGAGGCGGTGACGTCGCTGGCCCGTGAGTCGGACGTCCTCGTCATGGAGGACTACAACAAGGGTGTTCTGGTGCCGCCGGTCATCCGGTCGGTCATGGAGGCCGCCACGGCCCGGGGCATCCCCACCGTCGTGGACCCCAAGCGGCGCAACTTCTTCGACTACGCCGGCGCCACGGTGTTCAAGCCCAACGCCAAGGAGCTGGCCGACGCCCTGGGCGACTTCGTCCACGCGGACGAGCCCGAGTGGCTCGAGGCAACGCGCGTCCGCATGGCGTGCGAGAACCTGCTCCTCACCCTGGGCGAGCACGGCATGGCCCTCCAGA
>JASFRY010000347.1:0-5483 GCA_050114675.1 Gemmatimonadota bacterium
TGATTGATCGCCCCTGTCCATGATGAGCTTCTTCCGTCTCCAGGAGAAGGTCACGGCCCGGACGTCGCGGACGAGATGCACGACGTGCAGGTCCAGCCCAGGCACCGCGGATAGGAGCAGCGCGTAAAGCGGCGTCTTCGAGGTGTCGACGATCACCGCGGCACCGGACACCGTCTGAATTCCGTGGTAGAGCGAATCCAGGAGGCCCAAGGCCCTTGTCGTGTCCGGATCCCGACCAGGGGAGGCCGCAATCGCACGGGGAACACCAGACAAGGTGGTGCGTCGCCTGAGGAAGCTCACCATCCAGTGCGCTTCTTCCAGGGGAACGCCCCCGAACGACTCCTCCAGGACGCGTCGCCAGAAGCCCGACTCGAGAAGCGGCTCGCCGCTTCCGCAAAGACGGTTTTCGACAATGCCGCGCTGCCAGATGTGACGCAGCTCTCCACCGGAGAACAGGTCATCCACCTCGCCGAGGACGTTCCCGAGGATGGTGCTCCCGGAGCGACCGTAGCCTGCGACGTACAAGACTCGCACGGAGCCCCTGCGACCCTGCTCTCCGAGCCGACGTTCCCGGCCGCGTGTCAACGGACGGACCCTCTGACGTCCAGATCGATGCTCACCTGGATCCGCGGCCGAAGAAGAACACGGAGATTCGGAGGTGCGTCCATACGAAATACGTGGCGGTCAAGTTGAGGGCCATGAGTCCCGCTGCGGTGGCAATCGCAGCGCCGATGATGCCGAGGCTGGGGATCAGGATCAGGTTCAGAAGAACGTTGACGGCGGCGGCGACCACCACGCTGTCACGCATTCTCCGTTCATGACCGGTCATGATCAGAAGCACCCCCACCGATCCCGTCGCCACATTGACGAATTGACCCACGGCCATGATGGCGAGCGCGGGCGCGCCGCTCACGAACTCCTTTCCGAACATTGACATGACGGTGCTGGGCGCGATGAGGAGGAGTGCGAGGACGGGCGCGGCCGCGAGAGTCACCAGGATCGTTACGTGGCGCGCCGTGCGTCCAAGTGACGTCCAGTCGTCCGAGCGGTGCAGCTCCGCGAACTTGGGGCCGGCGATAGCGTTGACGGCCATGAGCGCGAGGGCGCCGAGCAGGACGGTACGGGCCGCGGCGTTGAAGATCCCCACCTCGCTGGACGACGCCCAGATACCCAGAAGAAACGTGCCGACCCAGGCCATGGCGAAGTTGAGGGAGGCCACCCACAGGAGCGGCGCTGAACTGGAGAGGAGCTCGGCAGTGGTTCCCTTCGGCTCGTAGTGGGCCGTTTGCCGCGTCATCCGACGCCACAGCGCGGCTCCGATCACGGCCACCCCAGCAGCGGCCACGAGGAAGGCCCACGTCGCCCCGACGACTCCGTGACCGCGTCCGATTCCCAGCAGCAGGACCGACGCCACCAGAGGAAGTCCGACGGCCTGAACGAGGTATGAAGACACGATGCGCTTCAGCCCTCGCAACAGCTCCCCGTGGAGGAGCAGCATTGTCCATGGATATACTGCCAGTGCCATCCACCGGAGCGGTGCCACGAGGGCCGGCTCGTGGAACATGTCGACACTGATCATGGGCGCCAGGAGCCACAACGCGGCGGTCACCACCAGCGAGGCGACCGCCGCAACCAGCATGGCGTTACGGTAGTGTCCCCGGATCGCGCCCCAATCCTCCATCACGACCGCCGCGGCGGTCTCGCGGACGAGAACCTGGTCCAACCCCAGTCGACCGAAGACGGTCGCGAGCGTTGCCATCGACAAGGCCAGCGCGTAGACGCCCGACCCCCGAGCGGCGAACATTCTGGCCACGAGCACGGTGAAGCCGAACGTGAGTGCGGACCCTGTCGCCTTGAGCAGGAAGGCGGCCACCGCACCGTGCACGACCTCACGCATGTGGCCATCTACCCACCGCCTTCGTGGTGGCCCTCCAGGATGCGTCGGGGTCGGCAAGCAGGGCTCCGTTTCGGGGACAGCGGGGGTGTGAGCGCCCAGGGCGGGCGCCAAGGCGGCTAGTGCCAGGCAGGATGCTAACGCACTTTGACCTAATGTGGTACACTCCTGGGTACCGCACGACTAAGATGCGCCGGCCTTCTTCCCACAATTCCTTTTCATGACGCCTTCGCCTTCATCGGGGACGGGCGGTGGGGCATCGCCCGGACCCGAGCCGCGATCCCGACTTCCGACGTTCCTGTTCATCGGTCCCGACAAGTCGGGATCGACCTGGCTACACCAGATTCTCCGGCAGCACCCGGATTGCTACGTACCGGCTCTGAAAGACATCTTCTTCTTCGATCGCTACTTCGACAAGGGAATCCACTGGTATCAGGCTCATTTCACAGGTGCTCCCGCCGGCGTGAAGGCCATCGGGGAGCTGTCCCACGACTATCTCTTCTCAGAGGTCGCGGCGGACAGGATTCGGGCTCACCTGCCGCACGTAACGCTCCTGTCGACCCTGAGGGATCCTGTAGAACGTACCTTCTCCCAGTACCTCTTCATGCTCCGTAGCGGGTGGACCCAAGGATCGTTCGAGGATGCCCTGGAGCGGCATCCGATCCTCATAGAGAACAGCCTCTACGGCAAACACCTGGGCGCCTATCTCGATCGGTTTCCACGGAAGCAGGTCCGGATCTTCTACTTCGACCGGCTCCGGGAGGACCCGAGGGCGTTCGCGGAGGAAGTCTTTCGTGCCATCGGGCTCGAACCGCTCCCAGGGGTCGATTACGAGCGCACGGTGCTTCCCGCCAGCCGCCCTCGATGGGCGTCGTTGAACCGATTCCTGAGGCGGTCCGCCGGTGCCGCCAGGGGTTTGGGGCTTACCGGACTCGTGGCGAGAGTGAAGAGGAGCGCGGCGGCGAGTTGGCTCTTCATCCCCTACGCGGATTCCGACCGACCGACGCCCGCTGCGGACACGGAGCGCATGCTCCGGGACCGCTTCGCGTCCGACCTGAGCCTCCTCAGGAGAATCCTTTCGGGACCATATCCGCGATGGCTGATGGAGGAGTGAACCCGTGAATATCGCGCTCATCCACTATTGGCTTGTTGCGCACCGGGGGGGGGAGCGTGTGCTGGAAGCCATGGCCGATTTGCTGCCCGAGGCGGACTTGTACACTCATGTCCTGCG
Organism: Gemmatimonadota bacterium; assembly: GCA_050114675.1. GTDB lineage: Bacteria > Gemmatimonadota > Gemmatimonadetes > Longimicrobiales > Gaopeijiaceae > SZUA-318. The sequence goes on from JASFRY010000347.1 coordinate 3,126, forward strand.
GGAGGATGCACTCAGCCCCCGGCTCCGACAGCATACGATCCACACCACGTTCATCCAACGACTCCCCTTTGCGGAGAGGCTCTACAGGCACTATCTGCCGCTGATGCCCCTGGCTCTGGAACGTCGGAATCTGAACCGCTACGACCTGGTGATCAGCAGTGAAGCGGGCCCAGCCAAAGGTGTACTCTGTCCCCCGGGGGCCTTTCACCTCTGCTACTGCCACTCACCGATGCGATACCTGTGGGACCAGTATCACGTCTACTCGGAGAGCTTGGGGCTCTTCACGCGTATCGCCTTCGGCCTTGTCGCTCACCGCATGCGAATCTGGGACCGCAGCTCGGCGGCCGGAGTGGATCAGTTCGTCGCGAACTCCTCCTTCGTGGCAGAGCGCATCTGGAGGGCCTACCGGCGTGAATCCGAGGTGATCCACCCGCCGGTGGATCACGAGTCGCTCACCCCCACGGCGGAGCACCAGGGATACTACCTGGTACTGGGACAACTGGTCCCGTATAAACGAGCCGATCTGGTGGTCGAAGCGTTCCGGAACCTCGACCGGAAGGTCGTCGTCGTGGGGGAGGGCAGCGAGCTGGTAAAGCTCCGTAGGGTCGCGCCTCCCAACATCGAGTTCCGGGGCCGGCAGACCCGTCCGCAGGCCCTGCAAGCCCTCGAGGGGTGCCGAGCTCTTCTGTTCCCCGGTGTGGAGGACTTCGGGATCGTGCCTGTGGAGGCGATGGCGGCAGGTAAGCCTGTTGTCGCCTACGGAAGGGGCGGCGTGCTGGACACGTTGAGTGCTGACCAGGGGGTCTTCTTCTACGAACAGTCGGGCGAGGCGCTTCGCAGGGCGGTCCTGGAGTTCGAGGCCCGGGAAAGGGATTTCGATGCCCACTCACTTGCCCGCCACGCCGCGACGTTTTCGGTCCGACGCTTTCATGAGCGGTTTCGGAGCCTCTTGCGTCGCCACGGCTTCGAGGTGCCCTTGCCCGAGGGAACCACGCTCGCTTAGGAACGGGGGCTATACGACTGAGCCTTCCTGGACTGTGGAGTCCTTTCTCGCCCACCTGGTCATCCCAACTGTGCGAGCTTGGCGACCTCCGCGTCGAATTGATCGGTGAGCGACCGCCGCTCCGCTTCACCCACCCACGCTCGCTCGAACCCCGTCCTGGCTACCTGCACCAGCTCCTCCCGGGAGAAGCCCAGGTAGTCCCGGGCATGCCGATACTCGTCGGTGAGGGTGACGCCCGACATGAGGCGGTTGTCGGTGCAGAGCGCCACGGGGATGCCCTCGCCGAAGTACCGGCGCGCCGGGTGCTGCCCGTAGCTGGGTGCCACGCCCGTCTGGACGTTGGAGGTGAGGCACACCTCCAGGGGGATGCCGGAGTCCCGCACCAGCGTCTCCAGCTCCGGGTCCTCGAAGAGGCGGGTACCGTGCCCGATGCGCCGGGCGCGGGCCAGGTGCACCGCCTCGTGGATGGAAGGCGCGCCGAACCCCTCGCCGGCATGCACGGTGATGGGAAGGTCGGCCTCCCGTGCCACGCGGAAGGCCTCCAGGTGCTCGTGCACCGGATAGCCGGCCTCGGCGCCCGCCAGGTCGAAGGCCACCACGCCCTCGGGCGCGTAGGCCACGGCGAGCTCGGCCATGGTGGTGGAGACGGTCGGGTCCAGGGTGCGGAGCCCGCATACGATGACACGGGACGTCACCCCGAATTCGGCGTCCCCCCGGCGCAGGCCGGCGAGGACGGCGTCCATGACCTCGTCCGGCGTCAGCCCTCCCTGGGTGTTGAGCGCCGGACAGAAGCGGATCTCGGCATAGCGGACGTTCTCCGCCGCGTGGTCCGCCACCAGCTCGAATGCGATGCGCTCCAGCGCCGGGGCGTCCTGCATGAGGGAGAGGGTGAGGACGAATCGGGCCAGGTAGTCCTCGAGGCCGTGGGCGTCGGACACGAGCATGTGGTCCGCGAGCGCCGCCGGCTCCGTGGCGGGGAGCGACACGTCCCGCTCCTTCGCGAGCTCGACCATGGTCCGGGGCCGGAGGCTCCCGTCCAGGTGAACGTGGAGCTCGGCCTTGGGCAGGGCGTGGAGCTCCGGGTCCGTCGGCTTCAGCACCCGACGGGTCCCTCCAGGGAAGCCAGCCCCCGCTCCACGTCCACCAGCGGCGCCGGGTAGTCGCCCGAGAAGCACGCCGTGCAGTAGGGCTGGCCGTCCTCCACGGCGCTCACCAGCCCTTCCAGGGAGAGGTAGCCCAGCGAGTCCACGCCGAGCCGGCGCTCGATCTCCGGGATCTCCAGGCTCGACCCGATGAGCTCGCTCTTGGTGGGCATGTCGATCCCGTAGAAGCACGGGAAGCGTACCGGCGGGCTG
>JASFRY010000348.1:0-5457 GCA_050114675.1 Gemmatimonadota bacterium
AGGAGTACGAGCTGGACGAGGGAGGGAAGGAGGTGCTCACTGCGGTGAACGGCCAGCTGGAGCGCCTCCACGAGACCATGCAGGACCTCTTCTCCTTGGCCAAGCCGGTCCTCCTGGAAGAGGGCACGGCCGATCTCACCGACATCCTGGACGACTCCCTCGCCGAGCTGGCGGGCCTCTCCTCGACCGAGCGTGTCGAGGTGCACCGTTCGTACGCCCACGGCGACGTCCGCGTCCCCGGCGACGGCCGGCGCCTGCGCCAGGCCGTGCTCAACGTCCTGGCCAACGGTGCCGAAGCGATGCCCGACGGCGGACACCTCACCCTCTCGACCCGCCTGGTGGACCCCCGGTCCGTGGAGGTCGCCATCACCGACACGGGGCACGGGCTCGACCCCGAAGAGGTGGAGCGCGCCCTGAGGCCGTTCTACTCCACCAAGCCGTTGGGCACGGGGCTGGGTCTCCCCCTGGTGGCACGCATCGTGGCGGCCCATGGCGGCGGCCTGGCCATCGAGAGCCGACCCAAGCGCGGCACGACCGTGCGCATCACCCTGCCCGTCGCTTCCGGAACCCCAAGCACGGGGGCATGACCATGGCCGAACGGATCCTGCTGGTAGACGACGACGATCTCATCCGCACCGTCGTCTCCGAGCGCTTGCGACGCCGGGGCTACGAGGTCACGGCCGCCCGCACGCTCGCGGAGGCCCGCGGCTCCCTGAAGGGCAGCTATCCCGACGCCGCCCTCCTGGACATCCGTCTGCCCGACGGGAACGGGACGGAGCTGTTGGAGGAGCTCACGGCAGAGGAGGACGTCCCCTGTGTCATGATCACGGCCCACGCCACCATCGAGTCGGCGGTGGAGGCCCTGAAGAAGGGTGCGGAGGACTACCTGGAGAAGCCGTTCTCGTTGGATCGCCTGGAAGCGACGCTGGAAGCGACTCTGGAGCGGACCCGACTGCGGCGGGAAGTCCGCGCCCTCCGGCGTCAGGGGGGAGTGCGGGGCGAGGTCATCGGGTCCAGTCCAGCCATGCGTGAGGTGCTGGCCCTGGTGGAGCGCATCGCGCCTGCGGATTCGGCCACGGTGCTGCTCCTCGGGGAGACCGGCACGGGAAAGGGCGTGCTCGCCCGACTCATCCATGATCTGAGCCCCCGGGCCGACCGGCCCTTCGTGGCCGTCACCTGCTCCGCGTTGGCCGAATCCCTCATGGAATCCGAGCTGTTCGGCCACGAGAAGGGCGCGTTCACCGACGCACGCACCCTCAAGAGGGGCCTCGTTGAGGTCGCCGACGGCGGAACGCTCTTCCTGGACGAGATCGGAGAGCTGTCCATCGGCGTGCAGAGCAAGCTCCTGGGCTTCATCGAAGACCGCACCTACCGCCGCGTGGGCGGCACCGACGACCTCCGGGTGGACGCGCGCGTCGTCGCCGCCACGAACCGACGCCTCGAGGACGAGGTGGCCGAGGGTCGATTCCGGCAGGATCTCTTCTACCGGCTGAGCGTGCTCCCCATCGAGCTTCCGCCCCTGCGGCACAGGTCCTCCGACATCCCGCTCCTCACCTCGACGTTCGTGGACCGCTTCAACCGGGAGTTCGGAAAGCGGGTGAAGGGCGCGAGCCGTGAGGCCATGGAGCTTCTGGAATCGTATACCTGGCCCGGCAACGTCCGGGAGCTCCACAACGTGGTGGAGCGCGCTGTCCTCCTCACGGTGGGAGACGAAATCACCGTGGAATCCCTCCCCCCCGAAGTCCGGAATCAGGACACCGCCGACGAAGGCCTGGGCCAGTTCAGCCTGGGGCCGTCGGGCGTCGACCTCGAGGAGCTCGAGCGAGAGCTGCTCATGGAGGCCCTGAACCGGGCGGAAGGGAATCGAACCGAAGCGGGCCGCCTGCTGGGACTGAGTCGGCACCAGATCCGAAACCGCCTCAAGAAGTACGGAGTCGAATCGTGAAACGCCCTCCTGGAGGGGTTCGCAAGACACCCAGCGCGGCGGCCGCAGCCGTGGCCGCCGTCCTTCTGCTTCCCCTTATCGTAGCCTCACCCGCCCAGGCCCAGAGCGTCCGGCCCACGTGCGAGTCGTGTCATGGAGAGCTCGAGCTGCTGAGACAGCACGTGCCCACCCTGGAAGACGCCCAGGCGCTCCTGACGCCCGAGTCGGTCCTGGCCGCGTCGGCCCACGGCGCCATGACGTGTACGGACTGCCACGATGGGTTCCGGCGCTTCCCCCACAATCCCGATGCTACCACCACCCGTGCGTGCGCCTCGTGCCACGAAGACCAGGCGGCGGATTGGAGTGGAGGCATGCACGCGCTGGACAGCGCAGCCCAGTGCATGGACTGCCACGGCACTCACAATGTCCTCCCGGCGTCGGTGCTGCACACCGCCGAGGGGGCCCGGGCCATGCGCCAGGCTTGCATGTCGTGTCATTACGAGCCCGGGATGCCGGACACGGACCCCCACGCGGACACGGTATCGTGTGCCGGCTGCCACGAGCCGCACCGCACACTCCCGTCGGAGGACGAGCGGGCAGCCACCAACGTGCTGAACCAGGCCCGAACCTGCGGCGCCTGTCACGACACCATCGCGGCAGCCTGGCGCGGGGACGTCCACGGCACCGCGGTGCCCCTCATGGCGATGCCCGGGGGACGGATCCCGGAGGGTGCGACCTCGGCCGATCCGCCGGCGTGCACCGGGTGCCACGGCGCCCACGGCATGCTCCCCCCTTCCGATCCCGCGTTCGGGTCTCGGATGGTCGAGCGCTGTGCCCACTGCCACGAACCCTATGCCGAGAGCTTCGCAGACTCCTACCACGGCCAGGCGTCGACGCTCGGCTCGTCCGTGGTAGCCACCTGTCAGGACTGCCACGGCGCCCACGGCATCTATCCGGCTTCAGATCCGCGTTCCATGGTCAGCGACCAGCGACGGCTCTCCACGTGCCAGAAGTGCCACGAGGACGCCACGGCGGGCTTCGCGCTGTTCGAGCCCCACGCGGACCACAATGACCGGGCGCGCTACCCGTACGTCTACTGGTCCTACCACCTCATGACCACGCTGCTCATCGGCGTCTTCGTGGTCTTCGGCGCCCACACCCTCCTCTGGCTGGCGCGGCTGGGCTTCGACGCCATCCGCGGGACGTCCCACGGCGCCAACACCGACGTCGGAGGCTGAGCCATGTCTGCCCAGAAACCTCAGGAGCTGCTCCATCTCGATTCCGCCCAGCGGGGCTCGCGGCACTTCGTCTGGCGGTTCCCGCTGTACCACCGGATCACCCACGGTGCGGTCATCGTATCCTTCTTCCTCCTCGTCGTCACGGGGCTGCCCTTGCGCTTCAGCCAGGCCTTCTGGGCCGGCCCCCTCATGCGGGTCCTGGGCGGAGTGGAGATGGCGGGCACCCTGCACCGGATCGGCGCAGTCATCACCTTTCTCTACTTCGGCGCGCACCTGGGCTACCTGCTGCGGAAGCTGGCCCGGTCCCCGGATCCCATGAAGCTTCTGTGGGGCCCGGACTCGCTGGTGCCCCAGCCCCGGGACGTGCTGGACTTCCTCCGACAGCTCCGCTGGTACTTCGGACTCGGGCCCCGCCCCGCGTTCACGCGCTGGAGCTACATGGAGAAGTTCGACTACTTCGCCGTCTTCTGGGGCGTGGCCATCATCGGCGGCTCGGGACTCATGCTCTGGTTCCCCGAGTTCTTCGCCCGCTTCGTCCCGGGATGGCTCTTCAACGTGGCCACGGTGGTCCACGCCGACGAGGCGCTCCTGGCCGCGGGCTTCATCTTCACGATCCACTTCTTCCACGTGCACTTCCGGCCGGAGAAGTTCCCGCTGGACGGCGTCATGTTCACCGGCCGCGCGACACGGGAGTACATGGAGGAGGAGCACCCGCTGGTCATGGACCAGGTAAGGCTCTACGCCTCCGAGCCTCCTTCCGACGAACAGAAACCGGATACCCCTGCCCCGCCTCCGTCCCGGACGGCGTCCCTCGTGGCTGCCACCCTGGGCTTCATGGCCGTGGCCGTGGGCCTCGCTCTCACCGGAATGATCCTATGGGCCGTTATCCTCTCCTGATCCTCGCCGCGTTGGCCGTCGGTGCCTGCGCGAGCGAAGAGACGACCCCCCAGACCGCCGGCGGCGATCCACACGCGAGCCTGGCGTGCACCGAGTGCCACGACGGGGGCCTGGCCGATCGCGGCCTGGCTGCCGTGCCCAGCGCCACGTGTGGCCGCTCGGGGTGTCACGACAAGAACCTCCCGGACAAGGTCACCATCCAGACGGTGAGCTTCGACCACACGAACCACGGCGCGTCCGGGTCGCCCCCGGCCGGTTGCGCCGGATGCCACACCCACAGCGCCGGCGGGCAGCCCATCACCGCGGGCCCCGAAACGTGCGGGCTGTGCCATGCCGACGAGCTGTCGGGCGCGAGGGGTGAGGACTGTCGGCTCTGCCATCAGAGCCTGAACCACACCGGCATGACCAGCCAGGGTGTGGCCATTCCCCACGAAGGCCTCCCCTGGATCGAGGGCGGATGCCTGCGCTGCCACTACGCAGTGTCCAAGCCTGTCCACGAAGTCTCGTTGACCCGGTGCGCCCAGTGCCACGACGACGTCCAGGCCGCCACCGCTCGGGGGATCGGCGAGGACCTGCATCCTGCCCATGCGGGCAACAGCTGCGGCTCCTGCCACGAAGAGGACAACCACCGGATCGAGGCCATGAGCTCGGCGGTGGATCTCGACTGCGCCGCCTGCCACAAGGACGCCCACGGCGTGAACGTCGACCACGGGTGGCTGGAGACCCGCACCTGCGATGCATGCCACGGGAGCGAGCACCAGGGGCCGCAGCGCCTGCTCCTGGGGATCCTCCCCGACACATCGGTGGCCACGCCGTCGGATCACTTCATGGACGGGCTCACGTGCCGTTCCTGTCACCTGCCGGGAAGCGGCTCGGCCGACGCCGCCCGGGTGGGAAGCTCGGTCGCGTGCGTCCAGTGCCACCGATCCGAATACGCCACGGTTCTGCGTTGGTGGAACCAGGGAATCGCCGAGCGTACCCGTATGGTGGATCGATACCTGGCCGGGGCCGAGGAGGCGGTGGAGGGGAGGGACACGACCGACGCCGGCGTGCGGGCGACACGGCGGGCACGGAGCCTCCTGGAGCTGGTGAGAGCCGGCGGAGGCCAGCACAACCTGCCGCTGACCCACCGTATCTTCCAGGACGTCGTGGCCGGCGCCAGTCAGGCGTACCGATCCGTGGGCCGGGTGGCGCCTTCGCCTCCCCAGCTTGGACGGGCGCCCCGGCAGGGCATCTGCTCCTACTGCCACTACACGCTTCCCGAGCCGGGCTTCTCGGAGAACATGGACGACGCCTTCCATCGGGAGGTCCTCGGCGGCCGGTAGGCAAGAACCGCCCCTGCACAGAAGGAGGGGGGGGGGGGGGCCCCCGCGCCCCCCCCCCCCCGCGGCGAGAAAA
>JASFRY010000349.1:0-5425 GCA_050114675.1 Gemmatimonadota bacterium
GCCACCTCGGATTGGTGCCGTGCCTCGTCTGGATGCCCGGTGAAGCCAAGAAGCTGGGAGTAGTAGGCGCGGGCTTCCCAGTCGTTGGGGTTGAGCTCGATGGCCCTCTCGTACTCCCGAGTGGCCGCTTCCCAATCCCAGTCGATCCAGGTCAGGACCAGAGCATGCAAGGCGACCAGTGCCGGATCGTTCGGCGCCGATTCCATGGCCCTGCGCATGTAGCCCTGGGCCAAGGGCCGGGCCGTCACGGGGCTCACCAGACCGAACTGCTGTCGTCCTACCCAGACCCTGGCGAGCCCGCCGAGGGCGAGAGCGTTGGTGGAATCGATGTCGAGGGCTTGCTCGTACAGCCCCTCGGCAACCTCCAGATCCTGTGGGGTAAGGCGCCGCCAATGGTAGTTTCCGCGGAGCACCAGCTCGTAGGACCGCGGATCGACGGTGCGCGCGGTGGCGAGGCGTGCCGCCACCTCCGGCGGGAGTGGCAAGTCGATCTCGTCGGCGATCTCGCGGGTGGCCTCGCGGTAAAGACCGATCACCCCCTGAGCCGCCGCCACGAAGCTCCCGCTCCAGCGGGCGGCCTCCGTGCGTCCGTCCAGCATGGTCAGGCTGATTCGGACGGAATCCTCTCCGTACTCGGCTCGACCCTCGACCACCACGTCCACGCCCAGCTCCTGGGCGATATCCGCGATGGGCGTGGTATCCCCCAGATAGCGGAGGACCGATCGGCGTCCGATGACCTGCACACCCGCCTGCTGCATTTCACCGATGAGCGCTTCATGCATTCCGGCGAGCAGGGTGGCCCGTGCGGGCTTGCTCTCCTCGTTCTCGAAGGGCAGGACAGCCACCCTCCGGATATCGGGGCCCGTGACAGCCCCGCGAATCCACCACCCGAAGGCGCCCAGGACGATCATCGTCACCAGGACCCCTGCGGCCCGCAGAAGACCGCGTCGGCGACGCCGATCCCGGGCGGCCTCGATCTCGGTAGCTGTCACGGCCGTCTGGAGCTCGGTTGCGAACCGCCGTGCGTCTTCCTGTCGGTCTTGGGGTCGGGGCGCGAGTGCCCGCTCCAACACCGGGCGAACCGTCTCCGGGAGCTCGGCCGCCCGGGTGAGCTGCGGGAGCCTTCCCGTGAGCTTGCCGGCGAGCACGGCCTGCGGACTCTGCCCCCCGAAGGGAGGGCTGCCCTCGAGCATCTCGAAGAGGATACAGCCCAGCGAGTAGATATCGGTCCGGGCGTCGACCTCCCGGTCCCCGGCGGCCTGCTCTGGGCTCATGTACGCCACGGTGCCAACGGCAACCCCGGTCCGCGTCAGGCGCGTGTATTCCTCTCCGGTCGTCGGGACAGCGATCCCGAAATCCGTCACGGCAGCGTGACCCGACTGAAAGAGGATGTTCGCGGGTTTGATGTCCCGATGCACCAGGCCTTTGTCGTGAGCGTGGGCGAGAGCATCGGCGATCTCGGAAGCGACGGTGACCGCTTGATCCAGCGGGAGCGGGCCCTCCCGGTCGAGCCGTTCCCTGAGGGTTTCGCCGTCCACGTACGGCATGACCAGATAGAAGAGCCCGTTGGCCTCGCCGGAATCGAAGAGCGGCAGGATGTGGGGGTGAGAGAGCTTCGCCGCGATATCGATCTCTCGAAGGAAGCGTTCGGTGCCCAGTGATGCACCGATGTCGGGCTTCATGACCTTCAGCGCGACGTCGCGACCGTGCTTCAGGTCGGACGCGAGGTAGACGGTGGCCATCCCTCCTTCACCCAGCACACGTTGGATGTCGTAGCGGTCCTGGAGGGCTTCTCTCAGCGTTTCGAGCGAGCCGGTCATTCAGCCAACATGGGAGAACCCGTCAGCTCTCAACAAGTCTTGTTCGCCGCCCGCCTTCCGGAACCCACCTGCGTACGGCAGTCCTCGACGATGGTGAAGCAGCAGGACAAACCGTCGACCACGCACACGCACACGCACACATCATCTCCCGCATACACGGCGACGTCGACGACCCCCGGGGCGATGTTCGATGTGACTAGCCCCAGACTCGAACAAGTCCGATTCCGGATACACCCTTTGCCTTTACGGATACCTTGCGCATCGGTGGCCCGCGTGAGCAGTCTTGAAGATAGGGATGCGGTTCCGGTGCTGGACCACACGGGCACGTCGCCTTGGTGGTTGCCCCCCCAGGCACACAGCCGTTCCCCGGCCGAGCCCTCCCTCCCGGCCGTCCAGTCATGGCGCCTCTCCCACTCATCCCAACCGAGATATCCATGAAGCGACTGTGCCTGCTTCTTGTTCTCGTCACGAGCCCGCTTGGTGCACAGGTCACGCCGCGTGACATCGCGGCCAATGCTCGTCCAGCCGTTGTGCGCGTCACTGCGTTGGCTGATGGCCAGGAGCTGGCACAGGGCAGTGGCTTCTTCGTATCGACCGACGGCATGCTGGTCACGAATCACCACGTCGTCGAGGACGCCGACCATCTTCGTGTCGAGCTCGCCAGCGGCGAGCGCTACGACCGCGTCTACTTGGTAAGCTCGGATCCGCGGCGCGACATCGTCATCCTTCGGGTGCCGGCGACCCACACCCCCGTGCTCCACATCGCCGATGACCAGGCGCTCCAGGTAGGGGATCCGGTGTACGTCATGGGGAACCCCATGGGTCTCGACGGCACCTTCAGTGATGGGCTGCTTTCCGCCAGACGGACGGTCGACGGGATCGTGCTGCTGCAGATCAGCGCGCCGATCTCGCCGGGGTCGTCCGGCGGACCTGTGTTCAACGCCGCAGGCCAGGTCGTCGGCGTCGCGACCCTCACCCTGAGGGATGCGCAGAACCTGAATCTGGCCGTCCCGGCTCGCTACGCCGACGGGCTGCTCGCTATGCACGATACGCCCAGGCCGTTCACCGAGGTCGCGGATCAGTTCGCATCGACCGGCCAAGCGCGACCGGAGGATGCCTCTGGCCAGGCCGGCGCCGATGAGGACGAACTCGACCCATGGGCGCGCGTGCTCCTCAGCGAGGTGCGGATGGTCGACAGCGTGGCCACCGAGATCGGCTACGTGCAGTCGCACGACCCCTACACGGACGAGCTCGACGAGGGCGACAGCAACACCGTCACGCTCGATTTCACCACGACCGGTCGGTATCTCATCGCGGGGGTGTGTGACATCGACTGTACGGACCTCGACCTCGACATCCTCGATGTCACCGGCGAGGTAGCGGTCCAGGACGTGGAGCCCGACTCGCGCCCGACGCTGGTGGTCGACGTCATGCACACGGGCACGTACAAGGTGCACGTCTACATGGTCAGCTGCGGAGTCGAGCCCTGCGTCTACACCCTACAGGCGTATCGCGAGAAGAACTGACGGCCGGGCGCCGCCCGCCGGGCGACGGATCGCCTGGTTGTTGGCCTGGTACTTGGCCTTTGCGGATGTCGCTGACACCGGGTTCCTACATGCTGATCTGATAGGGGAACCAGCTCGCCACCGGCTCCCCGCCCCGGGTGGCCGGCCGGAACACCCACTCCGACGCCTCCCGGATGAGCCGCTGGTTGAACCCCTTGTCCTTGGTGGGCGGGTTAAGGCGCGTGGAGTCGGGCACCACCTTGCCGTCCGCGTTCACGAAGACCCACACCTCCACGGTGGTCCCCTTCAGGCTCTTGTTGGCCGGCGGGATGATCATGCCCCGGGGCTGGGGCGGCAGGACGTGGAAGCGCCCCGACGCGGCGTTGCCGCCGTCGCCCTTCCCCTCCCCGTCGGGCAGGCCGGGCGCGTCGCCGAAGCCCGGGTCCTTGCCCAGGATCTCGGCGGCGTCCATGGGCGGCTCGGTCTCGAACTCCACGGGCTGCACGTCCACGGACACCACGATGGGCGCAGGAGGCCGGATGATGCGCCGCGTCGACGCGCTGGGGAGGTTGAAGGCCTGCATGGATCCCTTGGCCGCCCGGTCGTCACCGGCCCGGGGGCCTGCCGCCGCGTAGGGCGACGGAGGGATGACGTTGCCGCGCCATCCGATGAAGAGGAGCAGGTGCACCGCCAACGAGAGGAGAAGCGCGGTCCGCCAGATCCTCCGCTCGCGGCGCCGACGATCGAGGGCGCTCAGCTGGTGATCCGGTTGCGTCATGCTTCCCCAGGGTGCTGTGGCCGAGCCCCGAACGGGACTTCCATCTTTCTATACAGGCCACTCGGCCCTGGGGTTTCGCTACCCCCGGGTCAGCCCCCCGACAGGGAGGACGCCAGCGCGCGGGTCTCCTCGGAGGCCTCGATGCCCAGATCCCGCTCCAGCCGCTCCACCGTCTGCTGGTACTTCTGGAGCGCCACGCCGGGGCTGCCCTGCTCGGCGTAGACCCGCATGAGGTGACGGAGCGCGTCCTCGTCGTAGGGCGAAAGGAAGAGCGCCCGCTCCCACAGCCGGGCGGCGCCGGAAAGGTCGCCCTTCCGCTCCGCCTGCTCCGCCATGCCGCTGGCGCAGCGCACGGCGAGACGGTGGAGGCGGTGGGCGTTGTCCTGGAACCACGTCTCGGCCGGCGCCGGCAGCGAGGCGTCGAAGCCGATCATGAACTTGCCGGGATAGAGGCGCAGGGCCTTCATGGGCTCGTCCCCGCGCGCGGCCTCTTCGAAGAGCACGGCGTCGCACTCCACCAGCTCGGGGTTGAGGCGGATCTCGGCGCGCCCCCGGGCCTCGACGATGTCGTTGCCCAGCACCGAGCGGATGCGGTGGAGCGCCTGCCGGAGCGCGTTCCGGCCCCGGGCCTCGTCGGAGGCGGGCCAGAAGAGGGACGCCACGTGGGAGCGGCTCAGGAAGCGACGCCCGTTGGCGGCGAGGAAGATGAAGAGCGCGAGACGCATGGGCTCACCCCGGAGCAACGCATCGTCGGATCCTGCGTCCCCGTGGATCTCGACGCCACCGAGGGTTCGAACGCTGATCATGCGACCCGGGAGTGAGAGGAGCGTTATGTGACACTTCAAAGATGGGAGTTTATCACGCTCACCAACAGCGCCGCGTAACGCAAGCCACGCGATGAGCGGGTCGAGCGTCAGGCCTCCCATCGCCGATGAGCCGTGCGTTGCGTGAAACCGGTATAATCCCTACGTCGTATGGAATAGTCGTCGCGCTGGTGGGACCCACCGACCGACGCCCCACGATCCACCAACGGCGAGCACGCGCATGGCCCCCGACCTTCCCAGCGACTTCGAGCAGCAGGTCCTCCTGGCGGTGTGGCGCCTGGGCGAGGAGGCGTACGGCGCCGCGGTCCGGGACGAGCTCGAGGCCCGAACGGGCCGGGACGTGGCCCAGGGCGCCGTCTACGTCACCCTGGTACGCCTGGAGAAGAAGGGCCTGCTCCGCTCCCGCATGGCGGACCCCACGCCCGTACGGGGTGGAAAGGCCAAGCGGTACTTCCGCATCACGCCCGAGGGCATGGAGGGAGCCCGGGAGGTGCGCCA
>JASFRY010000350.1:0-5413 GCA_050114675.1 Gemmatimonadota bacterium
CGGCCCCCGCCGGCGCGGCGAACACCAGGGCGCGCCACAGCACGATGAGGGTCCTGTCGATGAGGGAGGTGTACAGCGTCTGGACGATCCTGGGCGGCCGGTAGGGTGGGAGCTCGAGGCTGAAGCTCGTGGCCTCGCCCCGCAGCACGGTGCGCGACAGCCCCCACGACGTGACGAACATGAAGAACACGCCCAGGAGCGCGACCCCCACCACTGCCGAGGCGGACACCACCCCCGCCAGCCGGGCCGGGGCCAGGGCGCCGATGAAGATGGTGGCGATGAGGATCTGGGTCGGCCACCGTCCGTTGCACAGAGAGAAGTTGTTCGTGATGATGGCGATGAGCCGCTCACGGGGGCTGTCGATGACCCGGGTGGACACCACGCCGGCCGCGTTGCAGCCGAAACCCATGCACATGGTGAGCGCCTGCTTCCCGTGGGCTCCCGCCTTCCGGAAGAGGGCGTCCAGGTTGAACGCCACCCGGGGCAGATACCCGAAGTCCTCCAGGAGGGTGAACAGCGGAAAGAAGATGGCCATGGGCGGGAGCATGACGCTCACCACCCACGCCGTGGCCAGGTAGACCCCGTCAAAGAGGAAGCCGCTGAGCCACCAGGGCATGCCGATGGACGAACCCAGCCCCTTGAGCCAGGGGTGGCCCTTCTCGATGAGCACCTGGGAGAGGAGCTGGGACGGGTAGTTGGCCCCCTGGATGGTGATCCAGAAGACCACGGCCAGCATGAGGAGCATGACGGGGAAGCCCAGCCAACGGCTGGTGAGAACGCGGTCCAGCAAGCGATCCAGGTCGAACCCCGCCTTCTTCAACCCGCGCATCTGCACCTGCTCGGCCACCTCCTGGGCCTCCGCGTAGGTGCGCTCCATGATGGTGTCGTGGAAGTCGGCAGGTAGATCCCAGCGCAGCTCCCGGGCCACGTCCAGCACCCGCTGCCGCCGCTGCGGGTCCGAGCCGTCGTCCTCCAGCCCCGACCCGAGCTGCCCCAGCTCGCCGGTGCGTACCGCCTCCATGACCGCCTCGTCGGCGTTCAGGAGACGCATGGCCACCCACCGGGCGTTGGGCATGGCCGGGAAGGCCTCCTCCACCACCGGCTCGAGGGAGGAGAGGGCGGCGTCCACTACGGCGGCGTGGTGCTCCATCCGGTAGGGATGGGTCGAGACCTGCCCCGTGGCGACACGGAGCGCCGTGTCCAGGAGCTGGTCGACCCCCACCTTCTCCCGGGCCACGCCCGGCACCACGGGGACGCCCAGCACCTTCTCCAGCTTCCCGGCGTCCACGGCCAGACCGTGGCGGCGCGCCTCGTCCACCAGGTTGAGGTAGACCACCACGCGGTCGGTGATGTCCAGCACCTGGAGCACCAGGTTCAGGTTCCGCTCCAGGCGTGACGCGTCCACCACCACGACGGTGACGTCGGGGCGGCCGAAGAGGATGAAGTCCCGAGCGACCTCCTCGTCGGTGCTCCCTGCCTGGAGGGAGTAGGTGCCCGGGAGGTCCACGACCTTGACCCGCTTCCCGTCGTGGGCGAACGCACCCTCGGCCCTCGCCACGGTCTTGCCCGGCCAGTTTCCGGTGTGCTGCCGGAGGCCGGTCAGGGCGTTGAAGACCGTGCTCTTCCCCACGTTGGGGTTCCCCGCCAAAGCCACAAGCACGTCCCATTTGTCGGGGCTGAGGCCCAGACGCACCAGGCTCTCCTGCGCCCGGTGCTCCCCGCATCCGGCACAGGCGTCGGGGGCCAGGGTGGCCACTACGCCACCTCCTCCCGGATGCCGTCGCCTTCCCGGGTCTTCTCCACCTGGATCCAGGAGGCCTGCTCACGCCGGAGCGCGATGAGCGCGCCCCGAATCCGGTAGGCGACGGGATCGCCGGAGGCGCTCACCAGCTCGGGCACGATCTCGGTGCCCCGCACGACCCCCAGATCGAGGAGCCTTCGTCGCTGGGCTCCCTGGCAGGCCGCAGCGATTCCGGTGACCCATGCGCGCTCCCCGGGAGCAACATCCCACAGCGTTGTCCGACGCCCGTGGGCCCGCTCGCCCTCGGGGAGAGGCCGCACGGTGATGTTCCCCGCCACCACGGCGTCCAGCTCCCGTTCCCGTCCGTCGCCCCGGATGCGCACCGACCGGTCGGACCGGGCCACCACGTCCAGACGATCCCCGGGAGCGAGCCCGTCCTCCAGGAGCCGGTCGTAGATCTCGCGCGGCTCGTCCTCGAGGTGGAGCACCTCCACGGTGGTCCCCGCCTCGGCGCCCAGAAGCGTGCTTCCCCGGGAGGGAGGGACCTCGCCCGCCGACGTGGGAATGGGATCGCCGTGGGGGTCCCAGCGCGGATGGCCCAGGCTGCTCTCCAGGGCATCCACCTCGGCCGCGGACAGGGCGTGCTCCATGTGCTCGGCGTGATCGTGCCACTCGCCGGCGGGGACACCGGTCCGGTCCGCGAGGTAGCGCTCCCAGAGACGGTGGGTCCGGACGATACGCACGGCCGACTCGTGCCCCTCCTCCGTGAGCGTGGGCACGCCGTCCTCCGTGCGCACCAGGCCGACGTGGGCCATGTGGGAGAGGATCCTGGCGGCCTGGCTCGTGGAGATCTGCAGGCGACCCGCCATGCTCTCCAGGGTACAGCTCGAACCCCGGCGCTGGCACATGTACACGTGCTTGAGGGCGTCTTCCAGGCGCACGCGCTCGTTCAGCCGGGCCATGCGCCGGACACGTGCCGCCACGCCCCATCGCGGCCAGACGGCCAGGGCCACGATCGCAACCACCACCGCGAAGACGGCGAGGGCGAGTCCAGGATCGACCATTGGGCTGTGCAACCTCCGTTTTTAGTCTGGCCTAATTATTCCCTTCGACCCCGGAGGTGTAAAGAGGTTCCTGGTGGCCGGGGACTCCCGCAGAGGCGCGCGCGGGGCGAATTTGGAGCCTCGCCCACACCCGACCGGGGAGAGCCGTGCGCCACGACGCCATCGCCGTCATCGATTTCGGGGGCCAGTATGCCCACCTCATCGCAACCAAGATCCGCCGCCGGGGCGTCCTGGCGGAGATCCGCCAGCCCGAGGACCCGGTGGAGGCGTTCCACGGCTACCGGGGAATCATCATCTCGGGGAGCCCGAGCCTCTCCTCCCAGGGAGAGGACTCGACCTACACCAAGGAGATCTACGACCTGGACGTGCCCATCCTGGGCTTCTGCTTCGGGCACCAGGAGATCGCCAAGCACTACGGCGGCACGGTGGTGAACGGGGGGCGAGAGTGGGGACCGGCCGACCTCCACCTCCAGGACGCCCACGGCCTCTTCCGGGGTCTGGACCCGGTGGAGCCCGTCTGGATGAGCCACTACGACTCGGTGGCGACGCTGGGCCCGGGCTTCCGCGAGCTGGGCTATACCGTCAGCGGCCCCGGTCACGAGCACCGCAATGCCGCCATCGGCTCCGACGAGCTCCGGCGCTACGGCTTCCAGTTCCACCCCGAGGTGGACGACACGCTCCGCGGCGACGACATGATCGGCAACTTCGTGTCCGAGATCTGCGGGTGCGCCCCCTCCTGGTCCATGGATGCCTTCCTGGAGGAAGAGATGGCCCGCGTGAAGGCGCAGGTGGGGGACGATTCGGTCTTCCTGCTGGCATCGGGCGGGGTGGACTCGACGGTGGCGGCGGTGCTCCTGGGTCGGGCCCTGGGCGGCGAGCGGGTCCACCTCCTCCACATCGACAACGGCCTCATGCGCAAGGGAGAGAGCGCCCGGGTGCTCCGCATGTTCGAGGAGCTGGGCCTGGGCGAGCACCTCCACTTCCGGGACGCCAGCGACGTCTTCCTGGGCGCCCTGGACGGCATTGTGGATCCCGAGACCAAGCGCCGGCGCATCGGCGACGCCTTCATCGCGGTCTTCCAGGAGGAGGCCGAGCGCCTGGGCATCTCCCACCACCTGCTCGCCCAGGGCACCATCTACCCCGACACCATCGAGACCGGGGGCACCCGGCGCGCGGAGACCATCAAGACCCACCACAATCGGGTACCCGTCATCGAGGAGATGCTCGCCCAGGGGAAAGTGGTGGAGCCCCTGGCGGAGCTGTACAAGGTGGAGGTGCGCGAGCTGGGGGAGCGCCTGGGCATCCCCCATCGTGCGCTCTGGAGGCACCCCTTCCCCGGGCCCGGTCTGGGCGTGCGCCTCCTGTGCGGCGACGGCGCTCCCGACGACGAGGGCCTGGCGGCGGTAGCGTCCCGGCTGCGCGCCCTGGCCGGGGAGTTCGGTCTCGAGGCGCTGGCGCTCCCCATCCGCTCGGTGGGCGTGAAGGCGGATCTCCGCGCCTACGAGCACCCGGTCCTGCTGTCCGGCGACGTTCCCTGGAACACGCTCCTGTCGGCCGTGTCCGCCATCACCGCCCAGGTCCCGGGCATCAACCGGTGCGTGTGGAACATGGGCCCGGAGCATCCCGCCGTGGCACGCCCCCTGGCGGCGACCACGACGCGGGCGCGCCTGGACCTCCTGCGGGAAGCCGACCACATCGTCATGGAGACCCTGAGGAGCTCGGGGATGTACGACGAGGTGTGGCAGTGCCCCACCGTCCTCCTCCCCCTGACGCTGGGTGCGGGGGACGGTGAGACGGTGGTCGTGCGGCCGGTGCGTTCGCGTCGGGCCATGACGGCGACGCCGGTCGCCCTGTCGGCGGCGGTCCTGGACGAGCTCCGGGCGCGGATCCTCGCGCTTCCGGGGGTCGGCGGCCTCCTCCTGGACGTCACCTCCAAGCCGCCGGGGACCATCGAGTGGGAGTGAGTGCCCGGTGAGTCGCGTGAGGAGGGCTGCGCCGGGAAGGCCGCCTGGGCCCTGTCGGCCGCGCCGCCCGGCGGCTACTCTCCCCCCCATGAGGAGCTTCACCTTCTTCTTCGTGACCGTCGCGTGCCTTGGCCTGGGCGCGTGTGAGCGCGCGGCCCGGGAGGATGCGTCCGCGGCCGGAGAATCGGTGCCCGTGGAGATCCGGGACGCCCACCCCCTCGTGGTGAGCGGTGCCGATACCACCGTCCTCTACGGCCCCACCGTCTTCGCCTTCTTCGGTCTCCGGCCCGACGCGGACGCTCCGTCGCCGTCCACCATGGAGACGGCGCAGACCTTCCAGCAGGAGCTCCGGGGCGCCCAGGACGTGTTGGACGGACTCGACGTGCGCATCGTGGCCATCCAGGAGCCGCCGCGGGTGTACGGCATGCCCAACGGCGCCGACGCCGGGAGTGGCCCCGCCCTTCCCGAGGGCGGTTTCGGCTACCTGTTCGCCGATCCGCAGGGACACGTCCTCCGGGTCGCCTCGGTGCTCCGGCGTGAGGACATCCTGTGCACGGCGGCACGGACCTTCGAGCTCACGCTGCCGGCGGACGCCTCGCCTTCGTGCAATTGACGCGCAGGAGGCGCCGGCCCACCGCCACCGG
>JASFRY010000351.1:0-5403 GCA_050114675.1 Gemmatimonadota bacterium
CGTAGGTCCGCAGCACCCACAGTTGACCGAAGAGGGGCAGGACCACCAGCACGAGCGCTGCGACGGCGAGCTTGGCCGCCATGACTGCGGAAGGCGCCAGGGGCCGTGTCACCCAGAACGCGTCGGTTCGGGCCGTCGGGTCGGACTGGATCAGGAATGCCACCAGCAGCCAGGAGGCAAGCGTCAGCACGGGGATCCCGCCTGCCAATGACGCGATCAGGCCGACGACGCCGGTTCCCGCCACCGGGGGAAGCACCGGCCGGCCGGCGGCCTGGGTCGTCACGATCCCCACCGCCACGAGTGCCAGCCCGATCATCCACCGGTGCTGCCTCAGGTCCTTCTTCATCACATGCGCGACCTGCGCGGACCACATCATCACGCCACCTCCGCGCTGTCCCGGCCGAGGCCTTCGCGAGCCAGGCCCACGAAGACCTCCCGGAGAGAAGCGGGTTTCATCTCGACCCGACGGGCGCCGGGAAAGCGCCGGTGCACCTCTGCCTCGGCGGCTTCCGCGCCGTGGTCGGGAATGAGGAAGGCCGCTCGGGGGCCCTGACCAGCGCGTCCATGCCCGTGAACGGCTCGTCCATGACGAGGAGCCGTGGCCGAGGCGCCAGAGCGCACAGGAGCGCGGATTTCATGCGCTCACCGCGCGACATCGTGCGCAGCTTGCGATCTGCGTGCAGGCGGAACCGGCGCTGGAGCTCCGAGGCCAGCGCCTGGTCCCACGTGGGGTAGAGGGGTGCCAGATAGCGCAGCAGGGCTTCCAGCGTCATCCAGCCTGGCAGGCGCTGCCCCTCGGCAACGTACCCGACTCTGGCCCGGTCGCGCGGCCGGAGCCGCCGGACGTCCTTGCCGAACACGGTGACCTCGCCCCGCGTGGGCCGCAGCAGACCCAGCAGGATCTTGAGCAGGGTCGTCTTTCCGGCACCGTTGGGTCCCAGCAGCGCGTAGAGCGAGCCCTCGCCGACGTCCAGATCGACGTTGCGGAGCGCCGGGGTCCCTCCGTAGCGATGCGTGAGCCCCCGGGCCTCGATGGCTGCAGTCATGGCGCCGTGCCTCCGTCAGCTCGCTGCGGCTCCGGCCGGGCCGGTGCCGATGCTCTCTCCGAACAGCTCCTCCCAGCGGCCCGCCACCGCGTCCAGCACTTCGCGCCGACTCAGCCCCAGCCGCTTCGCCTCCACGAGGAGGCGCTCCACCTCGTCGGACAGGAGCGCGCGGCGCTCCTCCGCAGAGGCGGGTCCCCACTCCGCCACGACCGTTCCGACTCCGGGCAGAACCTCCAGGATTCCCGCCCGGACAAGCTCCGCCACCACCTTGTGGGCGGTGTTCGGGTTCACTTTCAACGCTTGGCTGAGGACCCGGACCGAAGGGAACGGCGCGCCGGGCGGCAGCTCGCCGGACACGACCGCCTTGGTGGCAGCATAGACGACCTGCCGATAGGGCGACTCGCCTGGCTTGAGATCGACATCGAAAGGTAGCATAGGTGTACTATTATACCTAGTACACTTGGGGCGCAAGAGGGGAGTGAGATTCCACTGCTCAGCCTGCCAGGCCGGCGATGCGGGCCCGGGCCCGGCGCACCGCAGGTTGGAGCTCGGAATCCGCGTCACCCCAGGGGTCGACGATCATCTGGTACTGCTCCAGGGCGGCAGCCGTGTCCCCCACCTCTTCGAAAAGAGGGCCGAGGAGGAGGGTCGCCCTCATCCGGTCCGTGGGATGCCAGACAGGGTCGTTGGACCCCTGCTGCTCCTCCTGGAGCAGTGCGATGGCCTCTGCGGTCCGGCCCATCTCGACGTACGCCCTCGCCAGCGGCTCTCGCACGCAGATGGAGCACCGATTCTCTCTTCGGAGTGCTTCGGCCTCCCGGGCAGAGCCCGCTGCGTCCCCCTCCCCGAGTAGGATCGCGATGTTCGCCTCTCGTCGATCCCTCGGGTAGCCTTCCCCTCGTGCCTCTTCGGGCACCTCCTCGGGCCAGCGGTCGTACACGGACCGGGCGGAAGCGGCATCACCCACGGCGAGGTGGGCGCTGATGAACTCCAACCACGGTCGGTCGGGAGCCTCCACGGCCTCGAACTCGCGGGTGAGACCGCGGAGAGCCCGGCGGGCACCTGCGGTGTCTCCCGCCAGGCGTACCGGTGCGGACACTCGGGCCCCAAGGCGCATGCCCAGAGCAACGCCTGGCTGGCCGTCCATCTCGGCGATCTCGGCGGCCTCCCCGAGGTGGGAGGTCCCCTCACGCCACCTCCCGGCCGCGATGTCCTGTGCGCCAGCGGCCTGGGCACCCATGAACCGGAAGGCGCCGGGGGGCGCGCTCCGGAGCTCCCGGACCATGTCGTGGAGCGCATCCGTGTCGTCGCGGAGGTTGGCCACGTATACCCGGGCCAACGTGCCGTAGATGTGGCCAGGATACGACGCCAGGTACCGTTGCGACGCGGCCTGCGCCGCCTCCACGTTGCCGGCGCCGACGTTGGCCGCCATCAGGTTCCAACTGGCTACGGAGGATGCCCCCGGGCCGTTCATCGCCCGCTCGAGGAGCTCGATGGCCTCGTCGTAGTCGCCCCGCCGGCGCAGGAGGAGCGCAAGGTTGTTGAGAGCCGAGCCGTCGTCGGGAGCAACGCGGAGGGCGTTCCGGTAGGCGGCCTCCACCGCGGCCAGGTCACCGGTGACGTGGTCGTGGTAGTAGGCCTCGGTGAGGTATCGCTCACGGTCGGTGAGGCGGGACCGGTACTGATACGCCTGCTCGACGGCCGCCCGGCCGAGCTCCGGATTCGTACCGAGGTTGCTGTAGAGCACCGCGGTCTTCCGGTAGGCCATGGCGAAAGCGGAATCCAGGCCGACGGCCTCCTTGAGGAGGCGCAGCGCCTCGTCATAGTCCCCCCGCTCCTCGGCCTGCTCCGCCATGGTATAGTCCCGGAGCGCCTCGAAGGACGACGTCGTCGCCTGCTCCAGGGGCTGGCCGGCCCTGATGTTCCGCAAGGACTCGCCCACGCCTTCACGGATGTCCTGGGATAGCTGGTCGATGGCATCCACCAGCTCGTCGTCGGACCGCGCTGTGACGCGGAACGCTTTCAGCTCGTCACCGGACTCGGCGCTCACAACGGCAGCGCTCAGGACGAAGGCGCTCCCCGCCGGAGCGACCTCTCCCCGGATGATGGCCTTGAACCCGCCCCGCAGCGCGACTTCCCGGGCCAGCTCCGGCGTGAGCTCCGTCTCCACCGGAAGGTCCATGAGCTGGAGGGACCGGTTGAGCTGTCCAGCCGTGACGATGGTGAGGACAGGGGACTCCAGCAGGTCGACCCGGAGGGCCTCCGTCACCACCTCCCCCACGCCCTTGCCGGTCGCGTCGTCGAAGTCCGCAAGCACCACCGGATCTTTCTCCTCCAGCACCCCCTGGGCCACCAGGTTCCCCACGGGTCCGATGCCGCTGGTCCACATGACGAAGTAGGCGAAGATGCTGAAGCCCAGTAGCGTGAACGCGCCCACGCCGCCCAGGATGGCGTTCTTCCAGGTGAGGAGCCTCTTGGTCTGGGATGGTCGGGTGCTGGGTCGGTCCAAAGAGCCGGTGCCGGCGGCGAGGTTCTCCGGCTCCGGGTCGGCCAGGGCACCGGCCCCACCCGCCTGCCCACCGACGCTCACGCTGTCGTCCGTACCCGCGCTCCCAGACCCCTCCCTCCCGTCGCCCCCACCGGATCCCTCGCGCCCCCCTGCCCCGGGCATCCCCTCCTGCACCACCGCGGTGGCCAGGACGATGGGAAGCCCGATGAGGAGCAGCACCAGCGCCATGGTGGGCGTCCAATCCGGCAGCCCCACCTGCTGGGTCAGCAGATCCACGGCTTCGATGACACCCCACGACGCCGCCAGGAAGATGCCCAGCACCTGCCACAGCGAGCGGCGGTGGATCTCGTGGATGAGCTGCTTCAGGGGGCTCATCGGTCAGCCTCCCAAGGCGGTGATGCGGGCCTGGGCCACGCGGACCTTGGCCTGACCCCGGGCGTCGCCGTCGGCCCAGCGATCCACCAGGCGCTGATAGGAGGCGATGGCGTTGGCAGTGTCACCCGCCTCCTCGTAGAGGGGACCCAGGACGGACATGGCTCTCAACCAGTAGGGTGCATTGAGCTGCATGAAGGTGAAGCCGTCGTCGAGGATCGCCTCGTAGCGGCGGATGGCCTCCTCTGTGTGTCCCATGGTGAGCGCCATCCACGCCTCCTCCGTCCGCCAGCAGGTGGGGCAGCCGGACTCGGCGATGAGCTCCTGGTGCCGCTCCACCGCGCCCTCCGTCCGGCCAATGGCGACATCGGCATAAAGGGCAGTTCTCTTCAGGTCCAACCGGTCGGAGGTCCCCAGGAGTTGGCCCAGGGACGTCGTGTCGGCCAGAATCCGGGCGGTCTCTTCGTAGGCGCCGCTCTCGGAGAGGTTCAGGGTTGTGAAGAAATGATTCCGCGACACCGGGTCGGGGATGGCTTCGAACTCTCCAGCACGAAGTCCCTCCCGGAGATGCTCGAGGCCCCAGGCCTCATCCCCCACCATCCGCTCGATCCATGTCGTCCAGTTCCGCCGCGCCCAGGCGAAGGCCGGGCTCACCTCGCGGCCTACCCGCTCCGCCTCCAGCATGAGCCGCCGCCCCTCGTCGAGGCGGCCCTGCCAATAGGCCACCTGGGCAAGCTCCTCGAGAGCGCCGACGCGGACGAAGGCAGGGATGGCCGGGTCCCGGGCGTACGGCTCCGCCGCCGCTACTGCGGCATCCAGGTCACCCGCGGTGAAGTGGACCCAGAAGCTGAACTCGTGGAGGTTGGCGTCGCCGGGATACGCGGCCTCGTATTCCTTCAGTAGCGCCAGCGCATCGGTGTGCTTTCGCGCCCCGATATAAATGCGGAGGAGGTTCTGGAAGGCGGTGTTGGAACGCCCGGGCCCGTCTATGGCCCGGCGGTACAGCTCGGCCGCCCGGTCGAGATCCTCGATGGCCTGATACTCGTTGGCCAGGTTGTTCAGGGCTGCCTGGTCGTCAGGGTCGATGTCCAGGACGTTCTGGTAGGCCGCGATGGTGGCCGGGCGGTCCTGGGTCACGGTGCTGTAGTAGTACGCCTCGGTGAGGTACCGCTCACGCTCGGTGAGGCGGTCCCGGTTCTCGTAGGCCTGTGTGATGGCGTTCACCTGCCGGGCGTTGTCCAGGCCGGTGTTGTTGAACACCGCCGCCAGCCGCCGCCAGGCCATGGCGAAGGCCGGGTCCAGTCCGGTGGCTTCCTCCAGCAGCTCGATGGTCCGGCGGTAGTCCCCCTGGTCGAAGGTCCGATCCGCCTCGGCGTAGAGGCGCAGGGCCTCCAGGGAGGTGGTGGTGACCTGGTCCAGGGGCTCTCCGGAGCGGATGGTGCGCAGCGACTCGCCGGACTTCTCCCGGATGTCCTG
>JASFRY010000352.1:0-5402 GCA_050114675.1 Gemmatimonadota bacterium
CCCGGGATCCCGACGTCGCCTACGTTGCGGCGCTGGGCAGCATCTTCGGCCCCAGCGAGGAGCGCGGAGTGTACCGGACCCGCGACGGCGGCCAGACGTGGACGAAGGTCCTCTACGTCGACGAGGGCACCGGGGCCATCGATCTTGCCATGAGCCCCGACGACCCCATGACGCTGTTCGCCGCCATGTGGACGGCGGAGCGGAAGCCGTGGGCCATGTACAGCGGCTCCCGCAAGGGGGGCGTCTTCAAGACCACCGACGGCGGCGACACCTGGACCAAGCTCACCGACGGGCTGCCGGAGATGGTGGGCCGCATCGGCGTCACGGTGTCGCCGGCCGACCCGGACCGGGTGTGGGTGCTCCTGGAGGCCGAGGGAGACCTGCGCGGGCTGTACCGCTCCGACGACCGGGGCGCTTCGTTCCGTCAGATCAGCGACGACCGCAATATGCTGGCCCGGCCGTGGTACTACACCCACGTCTACGCCCACCCCACCGAGCGCGACGTGGTGTTCATCAACAACGAGAGCTTCTTCCGCTCCGACGACGGCGGCGCGACGCTCACCAACGTGCCCACGCCCCACGGCGACAACCACGACATGTGGATCAACCCCGACCACCCGGAGATCTGGATCCAGTCCAACGACGGCGGGGCCAACATCACCTTCGACGACGGGAAGAGCTGGTCCACCCAGTACAACCAGCCCACGGGCGAGTACTACACGGTGGTGGCCGACGACCGCTTTCCCTATCACCTGTACGCACCCCAGCAGGACAACACCAGCATCTCGGTGCCCAGCCGCATCACCCACGGCCTCACGCCGTACGAGGACTGGTTCGGAGGCCCGGGGTGCGAGACGGGGCCGCTGGCGGTGGACCCGACCAACCCGGACATCATCTACGGCGCGTGCAAGGGATGGGTGAGCCGCCTGGACCGGTCCACGGACCAGGAGCGGCCCATCTGGATCTGGCCCCAGGAGGGCCACGCCCTGGCCAACGCCGAGTACAAGTACCGGGAGCAGTGGAACTCCCAGATCAAGTTCTCGCCCCACGACCCGGGCACGATCTACCACACCTCCCAGTACGTCCATGTGACCCACGACGAAGGCCAGAGCTGGAAGACGATCAGCCCCGACCTGACCCGCTGGGAGGAATACAAGGAGACGCAGCAGACCCCGCCCGGTGGGCCGCTGACCTATGACCAGACCGGCGTGGAGGTCTACGGCACCGTCTTCGCCTTCGAGGAGTCGCCGCTGGTGAAGGGGCTCCTGTGGGCGGGCTCCGACGACGGGGCCATCCACATCTCCCGGGACGGCGGCGCGTCGTGGCAGGACATCACCCCGCCAGGATTGCCGCTCCACAGCACGGTGAACGAGATCGTCCCCTCGCCCTTCGACGCCGGGCGGGCCTTCGCGGTCATCCACCGCTACCGCATGGACGACTTCCACCCCTACATCTACCGTACCAATGACTACGGGGCGACGTGGACGCTCCTCACCGACGGGACCAACGGCATCCCGGCGGACCATCCCACGCGCACCATCCTCGAGGACCCGGCCAGGCAGGGCCTCCTGTACGCAGGCACCGAGTTCGGGATGTACGTCTCCTTCGACGACGGCGCCCACTGGCAGCCCTTCCAGCTCAACCTGCCGCGGACGCCCGTCATGGATCTGACCTTCAAGGGCACCGACCTCCTGGTGGCGACCCAGGGCCGGGCGCTGTGGATCCTGGACGACCTGACGCCGCTGCACCAGATCGACGACCAGATGGCCTCGGCAGACGCCTTCCTGTACAGGCCGAGGGAAACGTACCGCGTGCGCATGCAGGGCTCGGGGCGGGGCGGCGCCTGGCCCGAGAACCCGCCCGACGGTGCCATGATCTTCTACCGCTGGGCCTCGCAGCCCGCAGGCGACGTGCGCATGGAGATCCGGGACCCGGCCGGGAGCCTGGTGCGGGTGTTCACGCCGGAAGGCCCCGGCAGCAAGGAGGACGTGTTCCAGGCCGACCGCCGACCCGTGCCCACCATCGTGGGTGAGGAGGAGGTGGACACCTCGCCGGGAATGCACCGTCTGGTATGGGACCTCCACTACCCGCCGGCGTACCTGGCGCCGGGCGTCAACGAGGGCTTCCGGGAGCGCATCGCCCCGGTCACGGGGAACACCGAGGGCCCCTGGGCACTTCCCGGGACGTACACGGTGACGCTGAGAGCCGGCGACGGGTGGAGCCAGACGCAATCCTTCGACGTGGTGATGGATCCGCGGATCCACACGCCCATGGCCGACCTGAAAGCAGCCTTCGACATGGCCGTACATGCCCGTGACCGCATCACGTCCATGCAGATGGGCGTGGCCGAGGCCCAGGCGCGCATCCGGGCGCTGGACGCCACCATCGCCCGGGGCGGGAGCGATGCGACGGAGGCGTCGGCCCGGAAAGCGCAGCTGGAAGAGGTCCTGGGCAAGCTCTACAAGTACGACCAGCGGGGGGACCATGCGAACCTGCATCCCCAGCTGACCACGGATTACGCCAACATCCTCACGCTGCTCTACGGGGCCGACACCGGCCCCACGGACAATGCGGCGCCGAGGATGGAGGAGCTGGACGCCCGCTACCAGGAGCTCATGGGGCGGCTCCGCCAGCTTCTGGACCGACCCATCGCCGACGGATAGGCCATGCCGCGACCCTCCCGAACCGAAGCTCCGCCGCGACCCGAGCGGGTCCGGGCGGCGTCCCTCACGGGGCGGCGCCCGGATCGCGGCGGTGCGCGGATCACATCGCATCCCGCCGCTCCAGACAGGCCGCGCTCGCCGCGCAGACTGCGGAGGGCTGCGCCCCACCTTGCCCTGGCCGCCGCCTGGTTGGCGGCGGGGGCGTGCGGTGATGCCCGGCGCGTGACACTGGGCCCCGTGGACGGCCAGGACCTCCCGCCGGCCGATACGGGCCGGGTGAAGGTGGGGGACGTGGCGCCCGACTTCTCCCTCCAGTCCTACGACCGCGGCGTGGTCACGCTGTCGGACTTTCGGGGACAGAAGGACGTGATCCTGGTCTTCTACCGGGGCTTCTGGTGACCCTGGTGCGCCAGTCAGCTCGGGGAGCTGAGGGACCTGCTCACACCGGAGCAGAAGGAGCGGACCGAGATCCTGGCCCTCTCCATCGACGACCGGGAGCACCAGAAGATCATGATCGACCGGGTGGCCCGGTCCGACGGGCGCCGACTGGACTACACCCTCCTTTCGGACCCGGATCACGCCGTCATCGACCGCTACGGACTCCTGAACCGCCAGGACCCGAGGGCCCGGCCCATCCCCCACCCCACCACCTTCGTCATCGACCGGGAGGGCGTCGTGCGCTGGAAGTTCCTGGAGATCAACTACAAGGTGCGGCCCAGCAACGCCGACGTGCTTCAGGGGCTGGAGCAGGTGCAGGATGAGGGTTGAGGACGGCCCCGGGCTCCGCCGGCGCTCGGGCTCTGCCACGGTCCCGGCAGGGGCTCCGGCGGCGGCGCACGCGCCGGTGGGCCTCACCCGCGCCGGCGTCCTGGCCTGGCTGCTGGGGCTCGTGGCGGCGTGCGGCGGCTCCCCCCTCCTGGGTCCCGACGCCGACCAGGGCATCGACGGCACGGTGCTCATCGGGCCCCAGTGTCCCGTGCAGAGCCCCGACAACCCCTGCCCCGATGAGCCCTACCAGGCCACCATCCACATCCTGGATCGGGGCCAGCACGAGGTCACCACCGTCCACAGCGACGCCCAGGGGCACTTCCGGGTCGGTCTGGAGCCCGGCCTGTACGTCCTCTCGCCGGAGAACGGCGATCCCTACCCTGCAGCCACCGAACAGGCGGTGAACGTGGGAAAGGGCATCTGGTCGTCGGTGACCATCGCCTACGACACGGGGATCCGCTGAAGGGAGGCGGGCACACCAGTCAGGCCCCCGAACCTACCGACGGGAGCCGCCGCGGCTCCGTCAGTCCCCCGGCCTACTCGTGCTTCCAGTTGCGCCGCTTTCCCTCGGCCAACCACGCCACGGCCTGGGCGACGCGCCGATCACGGGTCGATTCACGCTTGGCCTCGGTGATCCACGCCACGTACTCCCGCCGATGGCTGGGGCTGAGGGCCTCGAAGGTGGCGGCGGCCTTCCGGTTCTTCTTCAAAGCCACGGCAAGCGCATCGGGCGCCTCTACGTCGCGCGCAGGCCTGCGGCCCGCCTTCCTCTTCGCCGCGGCACGGGCCAGACGCCGGGGTTTCACGCCGGCTTCGTTGAGCTCCACCGCCTTCCTCACGTACCCCACGAGGACCTTCTTCGGGGGAAGGTCCTTCACCGACGTGATGGGGCCGAATTGGCCCATGGCCCCCTCCTTCACGGCGTCACCAAGAACCAGCTCGGGCTTCCAGAAGGTGAAAGCGCAGTGGGCCTTGAAGGACGCCATGCTGCACATCATCCCCATGTAGTCGAAGTGGGGGAAGCTCCACTTGATGGTCTCCTCGACCTCGGGACACGCTTCGTGGACCACGGCGCGGAGATGCCTCAAGATGGGCTTTGCGAAGTCGGCGGACTTCTCGATGTACGCGTCGATACGAGGATCTCGGGCAGCCATGAAGAGCCTCCGGTGGAACGGGTTCATCGATGTCGACGGCGCCATGGGCCTCGCCGACGTCCCACAGAGTAGCACCTAACCGGCGCCGCGCTCCAGCGTCGCCAAGGCCTGGCGGAACCGCACGCCCAGCAGGTGCCCGTCCCGGGGAGGGAGGACGAGAGGAAGCGTCTCGGCCGCCACCTTCACCACCGCGAAGAGGGGACCTGGAGCCCGGCGGACGGCGTCCACGAGCCCCGCCACCTCGTCGGCCCGCGTCACCGTCCGCGCTTCCGCGAAGCCGCAGGCCCGGGCCACGCCCGCCAAGGAGACGCCGTGGGCCGTGTGGGTCTCCTGCATCCCCGTCTCCCCATAGCGCTCGTTGTCCAGCACCACCACGGCCAGGTTGGCGGGCTTCTGGACACCCACGGTGGCCAGGGCGCCCATGCCCATGAGCATCTCTCCGTCGCCGGTGATGACGACGACGCGGCGGTCCGGCCGTGCCAGGGCGAGGCCCAGGCCCACCATGGAGGCCTGTCCCATGCCGCCCCAGAGAGAGAAGGTGAGGGGGTGGTCTCCCGCCGCGGCGCAGTCCCAGGCCGGTGCCCCCAGGCCCGCCACCACCAGCAGGTCCTCCCGGTGGGCCAGGAGCCTGGCCACCACGTCGCGGCGGCGCAGGGTGCCGCTCACCGGGCCCCCTCGGTGAAACGTTTTACCCCCAGGACCCGCTGGGCGATGAGGACGGCCGTGGCCAGGCCGTCCTGGTAGGCCCCGTCCAGCGCCTCCTCCACCGCGGGAACGACGTCGGCGGAGGTCTCCGCCCGGGTCACCCGGACCCCCA
>JASFRY010000353.1:0-5400 GCA_050114675.1 Gemmatimonadota bacterium
CGCCCTACCTGCAGGGCGCGTTCATCGCCCTCGACCCCAAGACCGGACAGGTCAAGGCACTCATCGGCGGTCGGAACTTCCAGCAGTCCAAGTTCGATCGCGCACGCCTGGCGAAACGGCAGGCGGGCTCGTCCTTCAAGCCCTTCGTCTACACCGCGGCCATTGCCAGCGGGATCCCCGCGTCGCACATCGTGGTCGACGCACCGGTGGTCATCAAGCAGGTCAACGGGGAGGACTGGCGACCGTCCAACTTCGAGCCCGAGTTCAAGGGCCCCATGACGATCCGGGAGGGCCTGTACACCTCCACGAACATGATCGCCATCAAGCTGGGTTGGGACGAGGTGGGGATCGAGACCGTGGCGCAGACCGCCCGTCGCATGGGGATCCAGACCGAGATCGAGCGCTATCCCTCCACCACCATCGGGGCCGCCGAAGTCATCCCCCTGCAGGTAGCCGAGGCCTACTCCGCCTTCCCCAACCTGGGCACCAAGGTGCGCCCCTTCCCCATCCTCCGTGTGGAGGACGCCAACGGGAACGTGCTCTGGGAGCCCCAGCCCGAGCGCACCGAGGTGTTGGACAGCATGGTGTCCCGCATCATGGTATCCATGCTCGAGGACGTGGTGACCCGGGGTACCGGCCACCTGGCCGTGCGGGTGCGGGCAGGGCTCCCCAACGACGTGCCTGCGGCCGGGAAGACCGGAACCACCAACGACGGCACGAACGCCTGGTTCACGGGGTTCACGCCGAACCTCCTGGCCACGGTGTGGTTCGGTATGGACAAGCCGGTGCCCATCTTCAAGCTCGGCCCCGGAAGAAGACAGGCCACCGGTGGTGGGCTGGCGGCTCCCGTCTGGGGCGCGTTCATGAAGCAGGTCTACTACGGAGCCCCCGACACGACTGACGCCGAAGGAAGCGACGGCACGTCCGGGGCGATGCTCCCCATTCCCTCGGAGTGGCCCATTCCCTCGGGGCTCAAGGCCGTGCTGGTGGACCGCAAGACCGGAAAGCTGGCCTCCAAGTGGTGCCCCGCCGAGGACCAGTACGTCGAGTACTACATCCCCGGCACGGAGCCCACCGAGTTCTGCGACCGGGCCGGAGGGCGGCGCTTCCGCATCCCGCGCTGACGTGACCACGCCTGCAGTCCGGACCTTCCTCTTCGACTCGACGAATGCCGCGCTCTGGGCCGAGGAGGTGGCGAAGGAAGAGGGCATCCCGGTGGAGGTCGTCCCCGCGCCGGCCGAGTCGGACGCCAAGTGCGACCTGGCTATCATCACCCCCGAAGACCACGTCCCCCTTCTTCGAGCCGCCCTCACCGCGCAGGGCGTGCCGTTCCGACCCTGGCGGCCGGGCTGACGACGCGGGACTGTCGTCCTGAGCTTCGCTCCATCCCCGCTCCGGCGTCCGCCCCCCACGGCAACCGGTGCCGCACGGAGAGATCAGAGGGAGGTGACGCCCTCCACCGTCACGCGATGGGAGATCATGGACCGGAGGTCGGGTGTTCCGGACCCCACGCGCACGGCTTCGCGCAGGATCCGCCGTCCCGACACGAGGCCCGCCTCGTCCCTGGCGTGCACGGTGCCCAGGACATCGCCGGGCACCACGTGGTCCCCCGGTCGGACCTCGAGCTCGAAGCCCACGCCCAGGTCGATGTCTTCGTCCATGCGGCTCCTGCCGCCTCCCAGCGACACCACTCCTTTGCCGAGGGCGCGCGGATCCACGGCCTCCACCGTCCCCCTCTCGCCGGCTTCGACCGGGGCGCGCAGCGCGGCAGTGGCGAGCGTGTCCGGACGATCCACCACCGAAGGGTCGCCGCCCTGCGCCTCGACCATGCGGATGAAGCGCTCCAGCGCGCGGCCCGAATCCAGCGCCTCACGTGCCCGCAGGCCGGCTTCCTCCGAGCTCAACGCAGGCCAGCCGAGGCAGGCCATCTCGGCCGCTTCGGCCACCACCAGCTCCGTGAGGTCCTCGGGCCCCTCGCCGCGAAGACACAGCACCGCCTCGCGGGTCTCCAGACCGTTGCCCACCGCGCGCCCCAGGGGCCGATCCATGGCGGTGAGAAGCGCCACCGTGGGGAGGGAGCGTGCCGAGCCGATCTCCACCATGGTCCTCGCCAGATCCAGGGCCCGGTCCTCCCCGGGGATGAACGCTCCCCCCCCCACCTTCACGTCCAGGACGAGGCCCGAGAGCCCTTCGGCCAGCTTCTTGCTCATGATGCTGGCGGCGATGAGGGGAATGGCGGGTACCGTCCCCGTCACGTCGCGCAGGGCATAGAGCCGCTTGTCCAGCGGCGCGATCTCGGCGGTCTGGCCGATCATGGCACACCCCACCGCCCCGAGCACGCCGCGGAACTCGTCCAGGGTCAGGTCCGTGGTGAACCCGGGGATCGCCTCCAGCTTGTCCAGCGTGCCCGCCGTGTGGCCAAGCCCCCTCCCCGACATCATGGGCACGTAGAGGCCCAGCTCGGCAGCGAGTGGAGCCAGCACGAGGGAGACCTTGTCCCCCACGCCCCCCGTGGAGTGCTTGTCGATGCGGGGACCGTCGAGGTAGGAGAGGTCCAGCGTGGAGCCCGACGCCAGCATGGAGCGCACCACCACGTCCGTCTCTGTCGCGTCCAATCCCTGAAAGTAGACGGCCATGAGGAACGCAGCCATGTGGTAGTCCTCCACGCCGCCGTCGAGGTAGGCCTGGAAGAAGGCTTCCAGCTCCTGCGCCGGCACCGGGTTCCCTTCGCGCTTCTTCTCGATGATCGAGGACGGGATCATTGACCCCTCACCGCGGCGTGGTGAGATTCGTCATTCTCTCGACTCCTGCGTCTCCCATGCGTCAGCTATCTCTCCTACTGGTTGCTGCCGGCCTTCTCACGCCGGCCCGAGCGCAGGCCCAGGACGGCCGAAGCTTCCCGCGCCTGCCCCTCTACGTAGATTCTCCCGTGCTCCGCGGAGATCAGGCCCACGAGGCGCTGCGACCCCGGGACGCCCTGGCCCTCTTCGAAGAGGCGCTGAGCGAGGACCCCGACAACTTCGCCGCGCTCTGGAAGGCGTCCCGTGAAGCGGTGAACCTGGGAATGCTCGCGTCCGACGACGAGGAGCGGAAGGCCTTGAACGAAAAGGCGGTACGTTACGCCAGGCGGGCGCGGGAGGTGGACGCCGGGAATCCCCGGGCCGGGGAGTGGCTTTCCATCGCCCTCGGGCGCCAGGCGCTGGACGAGGGACCCCGATCCCGGGTGCGCCTGGCCCAGGAGATCCGCGAGGTGGCCCTCGAGACCCTCGCCCTCGACTCGCTCAACGCCGGAGCCCATCACGTCCTGGGCGAATGGAACGCGGAGATCCGGCGTCTCTCCGGCGTGGAGCGCTGGTTTGCGCGCAAGCTGCTGGGTGGAGACGTGTTCAAGGAGGCGAGCTGGCAGAGTGCCGAGTTCCACCTGCGACGCGCGGTGGAGCTGGACCCCGGTGGGCTGGTGCACCACCTGGCCCTGGCCCGGGTCTATCTCGACACGGGCCGGGAGGAGGAAGCCCGGGCCCAGCTCCGCGAGGTGCTGGAGCGCCCGGCCATGGAGCCCGTGGATCCCCTGTACAAGCAGGAGGCCCACGATCTCCTCAGCGGGGGGTGACCCCCCCGCCTCCTGCCACGCCCTTCCGCCCCGAGGATCTCAGCTGAGCTTCTTGCGCGCGCCCTTGATCGCGTCGTCCACCCGGTCCTTCACGTCGTCGGCGAGATCGTCCCACCGGTCGGACGCGTTGTCCCGGATGTCCACGGCGGCCTTCCGGATCTTCTTGCGGGTGCGGCGACCCGCCTCCGGTGCGGCCAGAAGCGCCACGCCGGCGCCGATCACGGCACCGAGCAGCAAGCCCGACACGAAGTTGAACACACGGGTCTCGTCATCGTATTCCATGTTCTATCTCCTTCCGGCGCGCCGACACCGTTCGAAGGGGCACGCCATGTTCTATATTAGCGGACGCTGAACTGCCCGACGAGACAGGAGGACGGATGGACACCACGGCAACAGCATACCGGGAGGTCGCGGTCCCGGTCTCCATCTTCGACGCCCTTCGGCGGGAGCTGTCGAAGGAGGCCGGCACCCTGCCGACGATCCACGCCCTCCATTCCGCGGGCTTCACGGCGGGATCCGCCGCGGCCGTCGCCTTCCGTACCGGCGACGGGAGCACGGGCGAAGATCCCGCGGAGGATGCGTTCTGGGCTCACTTCGTCTCCTTCTTCCAGCGACGGGGGTGGGGCACGTTGACCCACCGCACCGACCATCCCGCCATCGGCTTCCTCGTGAGTCACGACTGGGTCGAAGCCGAGGACACGTCGCTGACCGACGACGCGGCGTGCTCGTTCACGTCGGGCTTCCTTTCGGGACTGCTCAGCGAGCTCGCCGGCGGGCCCGTCGCGGTCCTCGAAGTGACGTGCCGGGCACGGGGCGAAGGTTCGTGCACGTTCGCCTTCGGGTCGGAGAGCGCCGTGCACGAGCTGTACGGACAGCTCGTGGACGACGCCGACCTGGACCGGGCGCTGAGCAGCCTCTGACCGGTCACGACGTGCGCGTGCTCGGCATCGACTTCGGAGAGAGACGCATCGGCCTGGCTCTGAGCGACCCGACCCGGACCATCGCCACGCCCCTGGACACCGTGACCCGGCGGGCGGGAAAGCGTCCTCCCCTCTCCCGGCTGGAGGCCATCGCCCGGGAGCACGACGTCGGCCACCTGGTCGTCGGGCTGCCCCTGGACCTCCAGGGCGAGGAAACGGCCTGGTGCGCGGAGATCCGGGCCATGGGGAACGAGCTGGCACGACGCCTCCAGGTGCCCGTGGACTATGTGGACGAGCGGCTGACCTCCGTCCGGGCCGAACGGGCGGTGCGCTCCATCGGACTGCGCAAGAGCCAGCGGGAGGAGAAGGGTCGCGTGGACGCCGCAGCCGCTCAGCTCATCCTCCAGTCCTGGCTCGACCGGTCGGCGGCATGACCAGGCGCATCCTCCTCGCCACTTCGTTCCTGCTGTGGGGGTGTGGGCACCCTGCCGGGGACCCGGTGGAGTTCCTGGTTCCCCAGGGCGCGTCCCTCACCGAAGTGGTCGATACACTGAGGGCCCACGATGTGGTCCGTTGGCCCGGCATGTTCGAGCTCTACGCACGGGCGAAGGGAGACGGCGCACACATCAAGGCCGGCCGATACGCCATGAGGGCCGGATCGAGCTGGGGCAGCGTGCTGGAGGCCCTGACCTCCGGTAGGGTGCTAACAGTCGCCATGACCATCCCCGAGGGCTTCCGTCTCGGCGAGATGGCGCCACGGATCGCGGCCATCACCGGTGAGGCGCCCGATACCGTGCTCGCCGCGCTCCGGCGCCCCGGCATCGACTCCACCTACCAGGTGCCGGGCCCGGGGCTAGAGGGGTACCTCTT
>JASFRY010000354.1:0-5386 GCA_050114675.1 Gemmatimonadota bacterium
CTTCCTGAGAAGGAAGAGCAGCCCGGCGAACACCAGCAGGGTCCAGAAGCTCAGGCCCAGGTTGATGTTGAACAGCGCGCCCCCGTCGGGCTCGGCGCCGTGCTCCTGGGCCCACAGGGCCAGGGGCGACGCGGCCAGGAGGACGAGCGCGGCCGGGACGATCCGACTCGCTCTCATTGATCTCTCCATAGGTTCTTCCGGATCCTTGGGCCCGGATCCGCCCTCGTGGGCGGACACGGGCAACCGGGAACAGACCTCCGGCTCCGGGCCTCGGAGCCGGCTGCACCGGTCCAGGCCTAGAGGAACTTGTAGAGAATCGTGATCACGAGGGCGAACAGCGCGACGCCTTCGATGAGGGCGGCAAGGATGATGGCCGCCGTCTGGATCGTGGCCGCAGCCTCGGGCTGGCGCGCGATGCCCTGCGTGGCGCCGGCGCCGATCTGGCCGATGCCGATTCCGCAGCCGATGACGGCCAGGCCGAGGCCGATTCCGGCGCCGAGCAGGCTCAGCGAGTTCTTGGCGACCTCGGGGTTCGTGGCCGCATCCTGGAAGGCGGCGAGCATAGCATGGAGCATGGTGAGTGCGTCCGTCCTTGGTTGGGTTGTACCGCGTTGAGAATCAGTGCGCGTGGCGGATCAGACCGATGAAGACCGCCGTGAGCATGGCGAAGATGTACGCCTGGAGGAATGCGACGAATACCTCCAGGAGCATGAAGGCCCAGACCATCCCCAGCGACGCGCCGGCGATGGCGAACTTCCCCAGGGTCAGATAGGCGAACATGAAGATCATGCCCAGCAGGGAGAGGACCAGCGTGTGCCCCGCCGTCATGTTGGCGAAGAGCCGGATCATGAGCGCGAAGGGCTTGGTGAGCTTCCCCAGGAACTCCACGGGCGTGAGGATGACCAGCATGATGGCCTGGCCCACCTTCCCCATCCCCGGGGGAGCGTAGAAGATCGTCTTCATGTACCCGGCGAAGCCCAGCTTTCGCATCCCCGAGATCTCCACTACGAAGAAGGAGACCACGGCCAGGGCCCCCGTCACCGACAGGTTCCCGGTGGGCGACGCGCCGAAGGGGACGAGGCCCATCAGATTCATGAAGAGGATGAAGAAGAAGAGCGACAGGATGTAGGGCGTGTACGCGTCGGCCCCGTGGCCGATGTTGCGCCGCACCACCTCGTCCCGGAAGAACAGGATCAGCGCCTCCATGGCGTTGGCCATGCCCTTGGGTGCGTTGTCGGTGTAGCGGGCACGGGCCGCCCGGGCGATCGGGATGAAGAGCACCAGAAGGAGGATCGCTGCCACCACGACCCAGAAGACGTGCTTCGTGGGCGACAGGTCGAGGGTCAGCCCACCGATGTGGATGGGGGCCCACTCGGGCATGTGCAGCGTGAACCCATGGCCGAACACACGGAAGTCGACCTCCTTCCCGTCGGCCAGGTGGTGGATGAGCATCCCCTGGAGATCGGGGGTCTCGCGCGCCCCGGCCTCCTGTGTGGCTTGCATCCCGCCCTGGAGAGCGCCAAGCAGTCCCAACAGCTTCATTTCGCCTCAGGTCGTTTCACCCGCCCGGGGCCGGAAATACACCGGCTCCAGGAGGAGCAGTACGAAGAAGAACCCGGCCAATGCGAAGAGCAGCGCGATGGTGCCCGGGGCGTTCGCCCGAATGGCGACGACGGCGACGATGCCGAGCACCGCGATCCTGACCAGCGTGCCCCCCGCCCAGACGGCGAGGAATCCGTTCAGCTTGCCGCGAACCCGGATCAGCAGCGCGAAGGCCAGAATCTGGATCGGCAGCGCAATGGCCGCGGCCGTGACCACACCCCGGCGGGCGTCGCTTCCGAGGACGGGCCAGAGCACGAGGGTCACCAACGCGACCACCGCTGTGCCCGTCGCCGCGTATTTCAGCGCGGTGCTCATCGATCTTCGTCTGATCGTTGCCGAGGTTCGATCACGATGTGGTAGTACAGGCTGTAGAATCCAGCGCCGGCTCCAATGAATGCCCCGATGATCAGGAGCACCGGCGACGTGCCCAGCTTCCCGTCCAACCACGCACCCGCGCCCAGGAATAGCAGTACGGAGAGGGCCCAGGCCAGACCGTATCCCATGTACTGGCCGGACGCCCGAATCAGGTCTGCGGGGTCTCCCCCTTTGCCGTGTTCCGGCACAGCGCGCTCCGTTCTGCCCTAGAGCCTGAAAAAGGTACCGCTTGTGAAAAAAAACGCAAGCCGGATTCGCGAGGTTTCCGGCGGCTGCCCTCCGCTTGACGTCGCAGAGGCGGGCCACCAATCTTCGCGCCCCCGACCGAGTCCGACTCCGGGCCGGCCCGGAGCCGTGAACCACCCAGAAGGATGGCCACCATCGAATCGTCAACCGCCGACCGCGATCTGCAGCTCCTGGAGCGCGTAGCGCAAGTCTCCTCCGCGCTGCGGACCGAGGTCGAGAAGCGCATCGTGGGGCAGCGCGAGGTCGTGGACGGCCTCCTCACTGCCCTCCTCGCAAACGGCCACGCACTCCTGGTGGGCGTCCCGGGCCTGGCCAAGACGCTGCTCATCCAGACGGTGGCGGAGGCGCTGGACCTGGCGTTCAGCCGAATCCAGTTCACCCCGGACCTCATGCCCACGGACATCACCGGCACCGAGGTCATCGAGGAGGACCGCACCACGGGCCGGCGGGTCTTCCGGTTCGTGAAGGGTCCCGTCTTCGCCAACATCGTCCTGGCCGACGAGATCAACCGCACGCCGCCCAAGACCCAGGCCGCGCTTCTCCAGGCCATGCAGGAGCGTGCCGTGACGGCCGCCGGCGAGACCTACGCCCTGTCTCCGCCCTTCTTCGTGCTGGCCACCCAGAACCCCATCGAGCAGGAGGGAACGTATCCCCTCCCCGAGGCCCAGCTGGATCGTTTCATGCTCGAGCTTCCCATCGGGTACCCCTCCCGGAAGGAAGAGGAGGAGGTGGCCATGCGGACCACCGGAGAAGAGGGAGCGGAGATCCGCGGAATCGTCACGGCGGACGAGCTCATCGAGCTGCAGCGACTGGTGCGACGGGTCCCTGCCGCCCCCTCCCTGGTCTCCTTTGCCGTGCGCCTCGCGCGCGCGACCCGACCCGGAGAGGAGGCGGCGGCGGTCACGGGACGCTACGTTTCATGGGGGGCCGGTCCACGGGCGTCCCAGTATCTCGTCCTGGGCGCCAAGGCGCGAGCAGCGGCCCGCGGCGATGCCATGCCGTCGCTGGACGACGTTCGCGCGGTGGCCCCGGCGGTCCTCGCCCATCGCCTCGTGCTGAACTTCGAGGCGGAGGCGGACGGGCGCGGGACCCGAGACGTCATTCAAGAGCTCCTCCAGGAGACCAAGGGTTGGACGTAGGCCGAAGCAGCTCGACCAGCGATCATCCTCCGAGTACGGCGCCCGCACGCCGCGGGCGCGGGTTGGAACCTGGCAGGTGGACCGCCCCATGACGAACGCCGTCCTTGGGATCGTCATCGTCCTCCTCCTCCTGTCGGCCCTGCTCACCGCCGCCTGCTCGGCGGCCTTCCGCATCGGGGCCTCCCGCGTGCGCACCCTCCAGGAAGAGGGATTCCGGGGCGCCGAGGCCCTGGCACAGCTCAGGGCCGACGAGATCAGGACCCGGGCCGCTCTGCGCCTCGTGACCGGAGGCCTGGGGTATGCGGCGGTGGGCCTGGCCCTCATGACCAGCGAGATGGCGCTGGGCACTCTGGCCACCGTGGGCGTCCTACTCGTGAGCGTGCTGGCGATGCTCGTGCTCACGGACATCCTTCCCAGGATCTTCGCAAGCCGCCATCCGGTGCGCCTGGCGCTGCTCGCGGCGCCGATCCTCCTCACGCTCTCCCGTTGGCTCCACCTCGCCACCACCCCCTTCGTCCGGCTGGAGGAGGCGCTGGCGTCCAATGGCAACGCCGATCTGACGTTGGAGGAGCGTGAGCTCCGGGAGATCCAGGAGCTGGGTCAGGAAGAGGGGGTGCTGGAGGAGCACGAGAACCTGCTGGTGGAGCGTGCCTTCCGTCTCGACGAGTACACGGCGTGGGACGTGATGACGCCCCGCGTGGACGTCTTCGCCTGGCCCGACTGCCTCACCCTCGAGGAGATCGTGGGCCAGCTCTCCAGCGTTCCCTACAGCCGTGTGCCGGTCTACGGGGAGTCGGTGGACGACATCACCGGGATCGTGTACGTCCGCGAAGCCTTCCAGGCGTTCGTGGAGGGCAAGCGCGACACGGCGCTGGGCCAGCTCGCGCGGGAGCCGTTCTTCGTCCCCGGCTCTCTCTCCCTGTCCCGGCTCATGCAGGACTTCCAGAACCGTCGGATCCACATGGGGATCGTGGCCGACGAGTTCGGCGGCATCGACGGTCTGGTGACCCTGGAGGACGTCCTGGAAGAGCTGGTGGGGGAGATCGTGGACGAGACCGACGTGGACGAGGAGGAGCTGGTCCGGGTCTCCCGCACCGAGGCCATCGCCGACGCGGGGGTGGACCTCCGGGAGATCAACTACGCCTTCAACCTGTCGCTCCCTACGCTGGAGCACCGCTCCCTCAACGGCTTCATCCTGGAGGAGCTGGGGTACGTCCCGGCGGTTGGCGAGAGCCTGGAGCGCTACGGGGTCCGCATCGAGATCGTCGAGGCGACCGACACCCAGGTCCTGCGCGCCCGACTCAACCGGCTGCCCAACGAGCCCACGGAGGCCGCCGAGGCCCCATGACCCTCATCCTGCCCTTCAACGACAAGACCCCCGCCATCCACCCCACGGCGTTCGTCGCGCCCAACGCGGTCATCATCGGCGATGTCACCGTGGGTCCCCGGGCCAGCGTCTGGTTCGGCGCCGTTCTCCGGGGCGACGACCCCGACCACGGCATCGTGGTGGGCGCAGGTAGCAGCGTGCAGGACAACTGCGTGGTCCACGTCGGCGTGTGGGGCTCCACCACCATCGGAGCGGAGGTCACCGTGGGCCACGGCGCCAAGCTCGAGTGCTGCACCATCGGCGACCGTACGGTGGTGGGCATGAACGCGGTGATCCTCCAGAGCGCGGTGGTGGGGGCCGAGTGCGTCCTGGCGGCGAACACGGTGGTCCTGGAGGGCGCCGAGATCCCGCCGCGCTCCGTCGTGGCCGGCGTGCCCGGCGTGGTGAAGAAGACGCTCGAGGGCTCGGCGGCCGAGTGGATCTCCCGGGGCGGACGGCACTACGTGGAGCTCGGCCGCGCCTACCTGGACCAGGGCCTCGGCGCCGCCACGCGGCTGTGCGACCTGTGTGGCGCACCCATGCTCGACCGCCATTGCAAGCTGGTGTGCACCCGGTGCGGGTACCAGCGCGACTGTTCGGACCCCTGAGCCGTCGGGTCGCCCTGGCCCTCTCCCCTACCCGGACCCCGCCAGCCCCG
>JASFRY010000355.1:0-5381 GCA_050114675.1 Gemmatimonadota bacterium
TTGGTGTAGATCGAGCCGCCGATGTCCCACTGCCATTTCTCACCCTGGATGGCCGTGTAGTTGGCCGACAGCTCGATGCCCTTGTTGGACAGCTCACCCACGTTGGCGAGCTGCGAGCTGAGGAAGCCCAGCGACGGCGTCTGCCGCACGTCGAAGAGGGCGTCCGTGGTCTTCTGGTTGTAGTACGAGAAGTCCAACGTGAGCCGATTGCTCAGGAACGACCCGTCGAAGCCCAGCTCCAGCTCGGACGTCCGCTCCGGGCCGATCTCGTCGTTGCCCACGTTGAGGGGCAGGAAGGCGGGGTTGCCGCCCCAGCCCGCCGGATCGTACGTCCGCACCTTGTCGAAGGCGCCCGGCGCCCGGCCCGACTGACCCCAGGCCGCGCGCAGCTTCATCTGGCCCCAGTCACCCCAGAAGTCCTCGTCGGAGATGACGTACGACAGGCTCACCTTGGGATAGGCCTGCAGGCCCAGCGCCTCTCCGAAGGCGCTGTTGCCGTCCACGCGCACACCACCGGTGATGAAGTACTTGTTCTTGATGTCCACCAGGTCCTGGACGAAGAACCCGGCATTGATGACCCGTCGGCGCGACTCGAAGCCCAGCGTCGTGCCGCCCGAAGACACCACGGGATCACCCGGCCCGGGGAAGTCCTGGCCGTATGCCGTCGTGGTCTGGGTCTGGGTGGTCACCGACTGGCCGCCCCACGAGAGCGTGGAGCGCAGCGCCTGGTTGATATCGAACTCGTAGGAGCCCACGTAGTCCAGGGTGAGCGTCTGGTATTCGGCCCGCTCGTCGGACATGATGCCATTGGGCGCCCGGACGAAGCCGAAGGGCCGCAGGTTGCGCAGCTCCACCGCGGACAGGTCGTACCCCGCCGTCAGCCGGTTCGTGAACCGCTGCGTCGGGCTGTACGTGGCGGTAACCCCCGTGATCAGGTGGTTGATCTTGGTGGTGATCTCCTGGTTCAGGAACGGGTCGATGGCCTCCTTGCTCTCGTTCCCCAGGTAGTTGTGGTCGCGGCGGAATGCATTGAGGGTGAGGCCGTGGGCGTTGTTGCCCGCCGCCGTGTTGGCGATCAGGTCGTGGGTGAACGACGTGTTCCACTGGATCTGCAGGCCCGAAAGAGGCGCGAAGGTGAAGTTGCCGCGCATCACGCCCTTCTTGTCCAGGTCGTTGGGCAGCACGCCCTCGTCCCGGTTCCAGGTCCCCGACATGAAGTACTGCAGCGCCTCGCCTCCGCCGGAGACCGACAGCGTGTAGTTCTGCTGGCGCGCGTTCCGCAGCCAGGGGTCGATGTACAGGTACTGCGGATTACCGCCGGACTCGGCCTGGCACGGACCCACGCCCAGGGCCTCGGACTTCGCCAGCTCCGAGGGCGGACACGAGCTGGCGTCGGGTCCGAAGGGGAGCTCCCACGCCACACCCTGGTCGATCTGGGCGGTCCAACGGGCGCCGCCCTGGGCCCCGCGCTTCGTGAAGATCTGGATCACGCCCGCGGCCGCCTCGGTGCCGTACAGGGTCGTGGCCGCCGCGCCCTTGATGACCTCGATGCGCTCGATGTCGTTGGGGTTGATGTCGTTGAGCGGGCTGGCCACGTCGTTGGAGCTCCGCCCCTGGTACCCTACCGGCGGCACGTTCTTGGCGTAGCCGTCGGAGCGCACGCGTATGCCGTCCACGTACAGGATGGGTTGGTTGCTCATGGCCACGGACACGTTCCCGCGCAGGCGGATCATGGCGCCGCTTCCCGCCATGCCGCTGCTGGGACTGACGGACATCCCCGTCACGCGGCCCTGGAGCAGGGCGTCGGTGCTGGTTACGGGCTCGGCCACATCGCCCACGTCGACCTGGGCGACGCTGTTGCCGACCTCACGACGGCGCGCGGCGCCCGCGGTGCCGGTAACCACGATCTCGTCCAGACCGAGCGCCGTGGACGACATGGAGAAGTCCGCGGTGACCGTGCCACCGGACGTGACCGTGATGTCCTGCGTCACGGTCTCGTAGCCGATGCGCTCGGCGCGGATCTGGTAGTCGCCCGCAGGAACGTTCAGGATGAGATACCGTCCGTTCTCACCGGTGAGCGTACCCTGCGACGTGCCGACGAGGTAGACCTGGACCGAGGCCAGGGGCCGCATGGACGCGGCATCCGTGGCCAGGCCGGTCACGGTCCCGTTCTGGGCCGCGACAGGTGCTGCAAGAGAAGCCACGAGGAAGAGTACCGCGCCAACGCACGCCCCTGCGCGCCATCGGTTCCTCCGCCTCACGGCAGAGCCGGACAACGAGGATGTCATGGGTGTCTCCCTTCATCTGAGGAAGCCGGCCACCGCGATTCGGTGACGCTCTTCCGCCGACGCACCACCGGCAGGTCGCGCGACGACATTCGGGTGGGCATGGGGCGCACGGGGCAGGGGGTGCGCCGAACCCTATGTCATCTGCATCGAAGGCCACTCCCGGGGAGCGACCATGGCTTTTATGAAGGGACTACGTCGGGCAGAGTACCCGACCGCGCCGGGTTCTGTCAAATGTTCCTGCGACGAATAGTCATGCAGGAAATGCGCGTGGATCCGTAGATACGCCTCGGTGGATCCGGCAGGTGCATGCCTCGCGGTGCCCGCCCGGTGCCTCCCGGAGCGGGCGCGCCCGCGTCTCTCAGCGGGTCGCCGGCGGCACCGTCACCGTTACGCTGATCGTGGCGGACCTGGTGCCCTCTGAGAAGTCGAAGACGGTTCCCACCGCTACGTAGTCGCCGGCTTCCGCGTAGGCGTGGGTGCGCCGCCCCGTGGCGGACTGGGAGCCATAGGAGTTGATGGAGTCCAGGGCGCCGTCTCCGAACTCGAGCAGGATGCCGCTGATGGACTTGCCCGTGGCCTCGTAGTTGAAGGTGACCTCCTGGTCCACGACGGCCGTTGTCCGGTCCGCCGTCAGGGTGATCGTCAGAGGTTTCCCGGTGGACGTGATGCTGGAGCAGCTCCACGCCACGAGGCCCACCAGGGCCGCCAGGCCCACACCTTTCAACGAAACGCGCATGTCTGCTCCTCAGTGGCCGCCCACGAGTGAAAAGACGCGGAAGGGAAGTCGCAGAGAGAGCAGCGGGACAACCGCCTCGAAGGGCCCACCCCCCTGGTCGGGTCCGCTGGAGCCGCCGTTCCCCCCGATGCGGCTGATCACCAATGCGGCCGCAGCCACGACACCCGCGCCGGTGACGAGGTACGTGCGTCCCTTGTCCAGCTCCCGCAGCTCTACGTCAACGACGTCGGACGAGGAAACGTGGAGGTACTGATACAAGGTCTCGACCCGAGCCCCCCGCAGCTCGCTCACCGCCTCCACCTTCACGGTGACCGAGTCCCCCTCCATCCCCGTGACCTTCCCGTCCAGCGTGCGCCCCCCGGACCTGCGGAACGGCTCCAGCCGCTCGGCCTCCGCCGTCGAGAGGCGGAGGCGCACGTCCTGTTGAGGCGACACCTCGTCGAGGCTGGCCGGTGTGTACGTGTAGCACCCCGAGACCACCAGGGCCGCCAACGCCAAGCGCACCACGGATCGCGCCATCACAACCACCTCTTCCGCTTGAAGTAGAGCAGCATGCCCCCGCCCAGCACCACCATGAGGGCGAGGAGCACCGGATACGACCAGTGATAGTGCAATTCGGGCATGTAGTCGAAGTTCATCCCGTAGATCCCGGCGAAGAACGTGAGCGGTATGAAGATACTGCCGATGATGGTCAGCACCTTCATGATCTCGTTCGTCCGGAAGCTCACCGTGGACAGATACAGGTCCACGGCGCCCGACACCACGTCGCGCAACGCCTCCACCGTATCTACGACCTGAAC
The DNA here is from genome assembly GCA_050114675.1 of Gemmatimonadota bacterium. Classification (GTDB taxonomy): domain Bacteria; phylum Gemmatimonadota; class Gemmatimonadetes; order Longimicrobiales; family Gaopeijiaceae; genus SZUA-318. The sequence continues at coordinate 3,825 of JASFRY010000355.1, forward strand.
GGCGTGATCGTACACGTCGCGGAGGAAGACCCGGGTCTCCTTGGTGAAGTGGGCGCCTTCGTTCCGGGTCAGGAACGAGAGCATCTCCCGCAGCGGCCACACGGCCCGCCGCACACCGATGAGCTCGCGCTTCAGCCCGTGGAGGTGCTGCATGGTCTCCTGCTGGGGATCGGTGAGCACCTGTTCCTCCAACCACTCCGTGACGTCGCCGATCCGCTCGAGCACCGAGAAGTAGTGGTCCACCGCGGCGTCCATGAGGGCGTAGGCCAGATAGTCGCATCCCCGGGCCCGGACCCTCCCCTTGGCGGTCCGCAGGCGCTCGCGCACGCCCTCGAACACGTCCCCGAAGCGCTCCTGGAAGGTGAACACGTAGCGCTCGCCCAGAACCAGGCTGAGCTGCTCCTCCCGGACCTGAGCCCGCTCCTCGTCCCAGCTCAGCATGGGGAGCACCACGTAGATGTAGCCCTCGTATTCCTCGGCCTTGGCCCGCTGGTTCACCGAGACGATGTCCTCCAGCATGAGCGGATGCCATCCGAAGCGCTCTCCCACGGCCCGGATGAGCTCCACGTCGTGGAGCCCGTCCACGTTGATCCAGCTCATGGTGGGCGAGTCCTTGAGGGGAAAGCACCGCTCGACGTCCTCCACCTCGGCCTCGCTGATCCGCTCGGCGTCGTAGTCCAGGTACCGGATGCGGGTCCGCTCCACCTTCTTCTCGCCGGTGTGGACCAGCGTGCCCGGGGGCGTCCCCGGCTTCTTCACCGCACGGCGCACCAGCCGGCCCATGACCCGGATCTGGTGAAGGGGGTTGATGGCCTTCGGGATGATCCTGTGGGGGCTCGACATCACGGCTCCTGACGTTGTCGATACACCTGCGTTGGGCTACGACGCGCGGCGGCCGCTCGTCGCCGCCAGGGCGTCCTCGAACTGCTGCTGGTATAGGCGGCGGTAGACCTCGCTCCGCTCCAGGAGCCCGGCATGGCTCCCCTCGTCCACGATGACGCCTCCGTCCAGCACCAGAATGCGGTCGGCACGGATGACCGTCGAGAGGCGGTGGGCGATGACCAGCGTCGTCCGTCCCTCCATGAGGCGCTCCAGGGCGTCCTGCACCAGGCGCTCCGACTCGGCGTCCAGGCTGCTGGATGCCTCGTCCAGAATGAGGATGGCGGGGCGCTCCAGCATGACGCGGGCAATGGCCAGGCGCTGCCGCTGACCCGCGCTCAGGGTGACGCCGCGCTCCCCCACGACCTGGTCCATCCCGTCGGGGAACTCACGGATGAAGATGTCGGCGTGGGCGGCCCGTGCCACCCGGGCCAGCTCCTCCTCCGAGGCGGCCGCATTCCCGTACTGGAGGTTCTCCCCCACGGTCCCGGCGAAGAGCATGGGCTCCTGGGGCACGATCCCGATGACGCCCCGGAGCTCCTCCAGGGCCACGTCGCGAACGTCCACCCCGTCCACCGTCACCCGTCCCTCCTCCACGTCGAAGAAGCGGGGGATCAGGGAGGCCAGCGTGCTCTTGCCCGCTCCGGAGCTTCCCACCAGCGCCACCGTCTCACCCCG
>JASFRY010000356.1:0-5380 GCA_050114675.1 Gemmatimonadota bacterium
AGATGGGGCTCCTGGACGAGGCCGTGTCCGAGTTCCAGCAGGCGCTTCGGGCCTCGGCGGATCATCTGCCGACGTACGAGGTCCTGGGCCAGACCTTCCTGGAGATGGGAAAGCCCGAGGCAGCCGTGCGCTCCCTCAAGCGAGCCCTGGAGATCGAGTACGACATCGAGGACGAGCTCATCGGGATCTACTACGCTCTGGCCAGAGCCCTGGAGGAGGTCGGCGACAAAGATCAAGCCGTGGAGTTCTACGACCGTGTCTTCTCGTTGGACATCAACTTCGCCGACGTCACCGAGCGCCTGCGGGCGCTGCGGTAGCGTGCACCCGCTCACCTCATCGCCGCGATCCGCTCCAAGCCCGTGTCTTTGCCACTGGATTCCAGCGTGAGCCACGCCGTCCGCGGTGCCCCACCCAGGCTGTCGGCCATTCAGGCCCTGGTACGCGAGCAGCTCGGGCAGGTGGGCGAGGAGATCCGGCGGATCGTTCTCTCCGACTTCGCCATGATCGAGGAGGTGAACGAGCACCTCCTTCTCGTCCAGGGGAAGCTGTTCCGTCCCACGCTGCTCCTCCTGTCCAGCCGGGTCGGGGGGGAGCCTGCCGACGAAGCCCTCACCCTGGCGGCGGTGGTGGAGCTGGTGCACCTGGCTACGCTGGTGCACGACGACGCCGTGGATCACTCGGTGCTGCGCCGAGGTCTCCCCACGGTGAACGCCCTCTGGACCCACCAGGTCGCCATCATCATGGGCGACTATCTCTATTCCCGCGGCGTGACCGAGCTTGCCCAGACGGGCAACCTGGAGGCTCTCGCGGTGCTGGCGCGCGCCGCCAACGAGATGAGCATCGGCGAGATGCGCCAGCTCACCTCGTACGACGCGCTGGACTTCACCGAGGACGACTACTATCGGCTCATTGCCGCCAAGACCGCGTCCCTCATGTCGGCGGCGTGCGAGATGGGGGCTCTGGCCGGAGCGACGGAACACCGTGCGGCCTTGGCGCGGTTCGGCCACGGTCTGGGCATGGCGTTCCAGATCGCCGACGACCTCCTGGACTACGTGGGGAGCGAGGAGGTCACGGGGAAGCCCACCGGCCACGACCTCCGGGAGCGCAAGGTGACGCTTCCCCTCGTCGGCGCCATGGCCAACGCCACGGGCGCCGAAGACGAGGAGATCCGCCGCTTCTTCACCCGGGTGGACCCCTCCGACGAGGAGATCGCCCGGATCGTGGAGATCGTCGTCGAGCGCGGCGGCCTCGACTACGCCCGCAGGCGTGCCAACGAGTACGCCGATCTGGCGGAGGGAGCGCTGTCGGGGCTCCCCACCGGGCCTGCCGTGGACGCCCTGCGCGACTCGGTCTCGTACGCCGTGGACCGCTCCCGGTGATGCATGGCACCATGATGACGCCCCGCCCTTACGGAACCCTCGGCGACGGCAATCGGTATGCTCGTTGACACTCGGAGACGTGGCATCGTTCGGCTCGCCTGGACGCTCATCCTGGGTCTCTTCCTGGGAGGGCTCCTCTCGAAGCTCTCGGAGATGTTCCTGCCCGACAGTGCGGCGCGGGACTTCCTCACGACCTCGGTCCATGCCTCCCTGGGTCCGCTGAGCGTGGACCTGGTGGCGGTGGCGTTCACCATCGGACCGCTGACGATGACGCTCAACGTGCTGACGTTGGTGGGCATCGGGATTGTCGCCCTCATCGCGCGGGCCTGGATCTGACGCGACGCACTCGAACCCGCAGGGCGTTTCAAGCCCTGCATGGAGGATAAGGAACGATGGGTATCGGCGGCCTCGGAATGGGGGAAATGATTCTCATTTTCCTCGTGGTGCTGCTTCTCTTCGGAGCAAAGCGGCTTCCGGAGATCGGATCTGCCATGGGGAAGGGAATTCGCGAGTTCAAGAGCTCCGTTCGTGAGATCGAGCACGAGCTCAAGGCCAGTGACGATCCACGTCATCGTGCTGCGCCCCCGCCCACGGAGGTGGACCGGGAGCCCCGGCGCCTTTCCGACGGCGCGGGAAGCGAAGGGCGCGACGACGTCGCGAACACCGAGCGCAGGACCTCGGCCGGCGGAGAGAGCTCCGGCGCCTGAGGGAGCTCGGTCTCTTCCAGAGGCAACATGAAAGGGCCGGGACGCAGTCTGCGTCCCGGCCCTTCGTTCAACGGGTAGGATGCGTCGGCCGAGAGGGTCGAACCTCCCGGGGGACGCTCCCTCGCGCTTCGCCCCCTACCGGCGTCGGCCCCCCAGCGGAGGGAAGCCGGAGCCCGTCGCCGGCGTCTGGGGAAGGTCCCCCTGGTCCTGCTGGAACACCTCGCTGCGGCGGTCCACGATGTCTGCGGCGTTGCGGAGCGCCTCGATCCATTCCTGGAGCCGCTGCTGCTGCTCCAGGTTGTCGGCGTTCTGGCGCTGCTGGTCCTTCTGCTCGAGCCATGCCGTGGAGTCGGCCGGTGTCCGCTGTAGCGTCTGGATGACGAAGGCGTTGGTCGGCGTGGTAACCACGTCGCTCACCTGACCGGGCTGGAGGGCGAAGGCCGCGCCGATGGCGGCGTTCTGTCGGCCGATGCCAGGGACGAAATCGTTCCGGGTGAACGGGCCGGCGGTACGGATCTCCAGGCCCATGTCGGCGGCCACGTTGGCCAGCGCCTCACCGTCCCGTACCCGCTGCACCAGCTTCTCCCCGTCCTCCTTGGCTTTCTCCATCTTCTTGTCGAAACGGAGCGTGCTCTCAATGGCCGTGGCGGCCTGGGCGAGGGGAAGCGTGCCCGCCGGCACCTTGCCCACCAGCTCCAGGTCGTAGAACGCCTGGCTGTTCTCGAACACCGGGCTCACGTCGCCGGGCTGGGCTTCCTCGAAGGCCCAGTCGGCTCCCTCACCGATCTGTCCCGCGCCGGTCAGGAAGGGGAAGTCGGCCGTGATATCCGTGGTGGTCGTGGTGAGCCCGATCGCCTGGGCCGCGGCCTCCAGCGACTGGGAGGCTGCCATGTCCTCCAGCGAGTCGGCCAGGGTCAGAAGCTGGATCTCGCTGGAATCGGTGCGCGCGATGGGGATGAGGATGTGCCGCGCCTGCGCGCTGTCGGCCCACCGCTTGGTGACCTCGAGGACGTGGTAGCCGTAGCCGGTCTTCACCGGGCCCACGACCTGCCCGATCCGGGCGTTCCACACGGCGCTGTCGAAGGGCGGGGTCATCTGTCCCTTCGCGAAGGTACCCAGGTCGCCCCCTTGTTGGGCGCTTCCCTGATCCGTGGACTCGCGCTTGGCGACCTCGGCGAAGTCGGCGCCGTCCCGGATCTCCTGGAGCACGTCTTCCGCGTGCTGCAGCGAGGCTGCCGTGTCCGCGGCGGTGGGCGTCTTGCTCAGGACCACCGCCTTGACCGTCGCCCGCGCCGGCGTGGCGAACTCGTCCTGGTGGCTGGCGTAGTAGGCCGCCACCTCGGAGCTGTCCACCGGGAAGTCCTGGTCCGGGTAGCGCGTCGCCGGGTTCAAGGGCACGTATTGGATCTCCACCGAGGCGTGGGCGTCACGGTAGCGCTGCCACAGCGCCGCGTCGGGGAGGAAGATGCCGGAAGAGACCTGGCGGAGGAGCTTGCCCCGGGGAATCACGTCGCGGTAGTACGACTCCAGGAGCAGCAGCTGATCCTGGGGAAGCTGGGACAGGAACTGCTGGTACGCCTGGAGGTTGAACTGCCCCGTGGAGTCGGTGAACTGCGGGCGGAGGTCCGCAGGCGGGCTGTACTGGGCCGCCTCCTGGATCTCTTTGTCGGTCACCGTGATGCCCCGTCGGTTCAGCTCCTGGCGAATGAGGATCTGGTTCACCACCTGGTCGAAGGCGGCATCCTCGATCTGCTTGTTCTGCTGTGACGTGACGGGCTCATCCTGGGACTGCTGGGCCTGGTCGTAGAGGTTCCGGTAGACCGACTGGTACGCCTCATAGGTGATGGGCTCACCGTTGACGCTGCCGATGTCCCCGGTGCCGCCCCCACTGCGGCCCGTGATGTCCATGCCCCACTGGAATACCATGAGTGCCACGAACGCCGCCGCCGTGAAGATCATGATCGGCTTCGTGGCCTCTCGCATCTGACGCATCATAGGACAGCGTCTCCCGCGACCCCTGACCAGGTTTGAAGACTGTGCCGGAACGACGTTCCGGGATAGACCAGAAAGAATAACGGCTCCCGGACGCGCCCTCAACGCGTCGTCGACGCTTCCGTCTCCACGCGGAACGGGAAGCCGGAGTGTGATACGGTGTGGGGAACCCGATGTTTCCCTCCGCCCGGCGGGCGACGCTCCCCCCGCGTCGTTGACACTTTTTCTCGGACATCCGTATCTTCCGCCCGGCTTCCCCACTCTCGTGAGCATGGTCTCTCCTCCGATGTTCGGAGTTCCTCAACGGTGACCGAATCCCTCGAGCAGGAGATCCGGACCCTCCGGTCCATCTTCTGGTCTTCCCGAGATCCTGAAGGCCGGGCCTTCGTTCCGCTGGCCGATGCGTACCGGCGCGCAGGGGAGTACCGTCAGGCCATGGAGCTCCTGGCCGACGGCCTGGACCGGCATCCCGACTTCGCCTCGGCCCACGTGGTCGCGGCACGACTCTACCTGGAGACCGGTCTGGTGCAGGAGGCCGAGTTGGCGTCACGCCGCGTCCGCGAGCTGGACGGGGAGAACGTGATGGGGCTCCGCTGCCTGGCGTCGTCCCTGAGGGCCCAGGGCCGCGACGATGCCGCGGCCGAGCTGTCGGCTCAGATCCGGGAGCTGGAGGGGGAGGACGGGGCCGTGGCGTCTACGGCGCCGGAAGAGGCCAAGCCCGTCCCGGGTGAGCCTGTCGTGGACATCGCCGACCTGGCGCCCGACGAAGCGGAAGTGGGCGGGCCCGCCTACGATGTGGTGGACGTGGCGGCGCTGGCGCCGGACGAGGACGTCGTGGACGTGGCGGCGCGGGCGCCGGGCGAGGACGTGGAGGACGCCGTGGCGGCGGTGGTGCCCGACGAACCCGTGGTGGAGCTGGACGCCCTGGCCCCGACCGAGATCGACGCCGCGGAGCAGCTCGAGCGGGTGCTGCCGGCCGACGAGGAGGAAGACGAGAACGCGGCGCCCCTGGTGACGCGCACGCTGGCCGAGCTCTATGCCCGTCAGGGACAGGTGGCGCGCGCCCTGGACGTCTACCGGCAGATCCTGGAGGCCGTGCCGGGCGACGAAGACATCCTCCGGCGCATCGCCGAGCTGGAATCTGGGATCGGGGAGGCGGCCGCGACCGACGAGTCCGCGTCGGAGGCCGGCGAGTCCGCGGTGGACGCCATGGCTGCCAGGACCCCGCGGGCCGGAGAATCCGAGGCCGAGAGCGGGGAGGCCGAGGAGGCCGAGGAGGGCGCGGGGGTGCTCGAGGAGGAT
>JASFRY010000357.1:0-5379 GCA_050114675.1 Gemmatimonadota bacterium
ATCCGGGGCACCCGGGCCAGCCGGCCCGCCATCCCCCCCAGCCAGATCTTCTTGAAGGTGGCGATGAGAAAGGCGTCGGGGCGGAGCGCGCGGAGGCGTGCGGCCACGGTCCGGGGCTGCCACAGCGCCAGGTGGCCCCCCAACACCGCCACGGAGGCCTCCACGCCCTCGGCCCGGGCGTGCCCGGCGATCTCCTCGAAGTTGCACAGGAGGTGGACCCGGTGCCCCCTGTCCTGCAGGCCCTTGAGGAGGAGCACGGTCCACTTCTCGCCGCCTCCGTAGGTCCGGGCGCCGTTGTGGGCGACGATGCGCAGGGGCGGGGACGGCCGACGGGTCACGGAGCTACGAAACGGCTGAAGCCCGGGTGCGCGAACGCCCCGTCGCCACCAGGGTCAGCCCAGCGCCCCCAGGGTGGGATCCCACTCGCACGTCTTGTGGGAGGAGTCGCAGAACGGCTTTCTGCTCGAGTGGCCGCAGCGGCACAGGGAGTAGGGACGTCCCTCGGGCGTGGGGATGCGGTTGCCGTCATTGTCGAAGAGCGGGATGTCGCCTTCTACCTTCAGCGACCCGTGGGGCCGCACGATGATCCTGGCGTCGGACAAGGGAACGCTCCGGCGAACGAGGTGTCGTATGCGCTTTCAAGCCCTCTCAACCCCCGATGCGCCAGGCGGTTCCGGGGTCCGGCGCCTTGGAGTGCCTGCAGGCGCCGGGTAGATTGGACGCCGTTCGGGTCCGGGGCCCGAGGGCTCCGTGACGCTGCCCCATCCGAGGTGGATCCGTGATTCGCGTAGAGCGCAGGAAGTCCGTTCCCGTGGACGTGGGCGGGGTGACCGTGGGAGGCACCGCGCCGGTGGTGGTCCAGTCCATGACGAACACCGACACGGCCGACGTGGCTTCCACCCTGGAGCAGGTGAAGCTCCTGGCCGACGCCGGGAGCGAGCTGGTCCGGGTCACGGTGAACAACGACGCGGCGGCACAGGCGGTGCCCGAGATCGTGCGCCGGCTCCGCGACGAGGGGTACGCCACGCCCATCGTCGGGGATTTCCACTACAACGGCCACCTCCTCCTCACCCGCTACCCCGAGTGCGCCGAGGCGCTGGCCAAGCTGCGCATCAACCCGGGCAACGTGGGCACGAAGCACCGGGACGCCAACTTCCAGCAGATCGTCGAGGTGGCCATCGACCACGGCAAGCCGGTGCGCATCGGCGTGAACTGGGGCTCGCTGGACCAGCGCCTCCTCACCGAGCTCATGGATGCCAACGCCGGGCTCGACAAGCCCAAGCCCGCCGGGGAGGTCCTCATGGACGCCATGGTGGAGAGCGCGGTGCGCTCGGCCGCCCTGGCCGAGGAGGTGGGGCTGCCCCACGACCGCATCATCATCTCCACCAAGGTCTCCACCGTCCGGAACCTCGTCTACGTGTACCGGATGCTGGCGGATCGGTGCGACTACCCGCTGCACCTGGGGCTCACCGAGGCGGGGCTGGGTGCCAAGGGCATCGTGGCCACGACGGCGGGCCTCGCCCCGCTGCTCCTGGAGGGGATCGGCGACACGATCCGGGTCTCGCTGACGCCGCGCCCCGGTGGCGACCGGGCCGAAGAGGTCCGGGTGGCCCAGCAGATCCTCCAGTCGCTGGGCATCCGGCACTTCGAGCCCCAGGTCACCTCGTGTCCGGGATGCGGCCGGACCACGAGCACGTTCTTCCAGGAGATGGCCGAGGACATCACCTCCTTCATCCGCGACAACATGCCGGTCTGGCGACGCCAGTACCCCGGCGTGGAGGAGATGGAGGTGGCCGTCATGGGCTGCGTGGTGAACGGACCGGGCGAGTCGAAGTACGCCAACATCGGCATCAGCCTGCCCGGCACCTTCGAGGAGCCCAAGGCCCCGGTCTACATCGACGGGGAGCACGCCATGACGCTCAAGGGCGAGGGGCTGGTGGAGGAGTTCAAGGGCATCCTCACCGACTACGTCGAGCGCCGGTACGGTGGCGGGGTGCCGGCGGGAAGCGCGGCCGAGTAGGCGACCTCGTCGGAACCCTCCGGAGCGCCGCCGACCACGGCGAGCCCCCCGGGGCAACCCCGCCATCGGTGGGAGTCGGGCCTCATGAGGTGTCGCCACCCGGCGATTCCAGGTCCTCCCGGACTACCCCTCTTCCTCGTCCGCCCTCCGGAGGAACTCCAGCACCGCCCGCGCCCGCACCGGCGTCATCCCGCCGGGGACCATCATCTGCACGCCGTACTGCGCCCTGAGGGCGGCGGCGACGGGGTCGTCGAGGGTCATGGAATCGGGCCGGAGGATCATGTGCTCGATCCACCGGTAGCTGCGACGCGCCGTGACCCCCGCGAGGTTGGGCCCGAGCTTGGGTTCCCCGCGCACCTGATGGCAGGCGCTGCAGCGACTGCGGAAGATGTCGGCGCCCACGTCGGCCAGGGCACCGTCCACCGGGTCGCCGGGCGCGGGGAGGGGGGCATCGGACCATGCCGCCAGGCGCGTGTCCAGGCGCTCCTCGTCGGCGGCGCGGCCCACCCACCACACCGCCACGGCCACCACGCTCAGCAGCGCCAGCGCTCCGGCGGCCCAGGGGCCCTTGCGACGTCGGTCGTCTGAAGTCTTCCCGGTCATGCGTCGTAAGGTAGGGAGAGCCGGGGAAGGCTCAAGACAGAGGGGGGGAGGATGGCATCGATCCGCATTTGCTGCGCCCCGCGCACGGGCCGTAGGTTGTTCTCGCCCCTGGATGGACCTGCCGGAGATGTCGAAGGCAACGCTCGAATGCGAGCCCGGCATCACACACCGTGAATGGCCGGACTCGCCCTCCCCTCTCCGGCCCTGCGACCACACCTGTCGCTCCGCGAGCGAATAGCCCATGGACTTCTCTCGAAGGACCCTGAGCCTGGTCACCCTCGCGCTCATCTTCGCGCTGCTGGCGGCGGCCGCGATCTGGCGCCTGAACAGGACCGGTGACGGCCCGGAGAGCGCCGCGGCCCAGACGCCGCAGGGCGACTCCACCGAGTTGCCCGCGACCTCCGGCGCCGCCCAGTTCTCCGCCGACATCCCCCAGCCCGTGACGGGCGCCAGGGTGGTACGGGACACGCTCTGGATCCGCGTGTCCGCGTCGGGGCAGGCGGCGGCCTACCGGCGGGCCACGCTCAACGCTCAGGTGGAGGGCGCCGTGGAGGCCGTGTCGGTGCTCGAGAACCAGGCCGTGGCCGCCGGGACGTCGCTGCTTCAGATCGACACCACCGAGTACGCGCTCCAGGTGGCCCAGGCGCGCGCGGATCTGCGAACGGCAGAGGCCGACTACCAGCAGCTGGTCCTCTTCGACGACGAGATCACCGATCCCCAGGTACGGGCCGACCGGGAGCGCATCGCGCGCAGCCGGAGCGGACTGGATCAGAAGGAGGTGGCGCTTCGCCAGGCCGAGCTCCGGCTGGAGCGCAGCCGGGTCACGGCGCCCTTCGACGGTCGGGTCGCCGACGTGAAGGTGGTGCCCGGCCAGTACGTGACCGTGGGCTCCGAGCTCCTGACCGTGGTGGACCTGGACCCCATCAAGGTGGAAACGCAGGTCCTGGAAGCGGACCTGGGCGCCATCTCCGTGGGCCGCCGGGCCGAGGTGCGTTTCGCCGCCTACCCCGGGGAGGTCTTCCGCGGCACGGTGGAGACGGTGAACCCGGTGGTGGATCCCGAGAGCCGCACGGGGCGCGTGACCGTGCTCCTCCAGAACCGGGATCAGCGCATCAAACCGGGGATGTATGCCGAGGTATCGCTGGACGCCGAAGCGCTGCCCGACCGCCTCCTGGTGCCCAGGGCGGCCATCCTGGAGAGGGGCGAGGGTCGGCGGCGCACCATGCTCTTCGTGTACGAGGGCGACGAGAAGCAGGGCCTCGCCAAGTGGCGCTACGTCACCACGGGGCGGGAGAACGACAGCCTGGTGGAGATCGTCCCCAGCGACGAGGGGACGGTGGAGCCGGGAGAGATCGTCCTGGTGGACGGCCACCACTACCTGGCCCACGACACCCCCGTGCGCCTGGTGGAGAACGTGGCCGCGGAGGGAGGGAGGCCGGGCCGATGAGGGCGACGCTCCTTCCCGCCGCGGTCGTGCTGACCCTGGGCACTGCGGCGCTGCCTGCGCTGGCCCAGACGTCGGACACCACGGTGCTCTCGCTCGACCGGGCCCTGGAGATCGCCGGCGCCAGCAACCCGGCGTACCGGCAGGCCGAGAACAACACCGACCTGAACGCGGTGGAGATGCGCCAGGCCTGGGCCAGCCGCATCCTCCCGCAGGCGAGCCTGACCCTGTTCAACACGGCGTACACGGGCAACATCCAGCACCGGGCTACGGACTTCTACGGGAACCCGGTGGAGAATCCCCGGTCCGAGTGGGTGTACTTCTCCAGCACCCAGCAGGGGCTCAACCTCAACTGGCAGATCCAGGGGGCGTCCCTCTTTCAGGCGCACCGCCGCCAGTCCCTGGTGAACCGGGACCGGGACGTGGCCGCCGACCAGGCCCGCCTCACCATGTCCATCGGCGTGCGTCGCCGATACATGGACGCCCTGGAGCAGCGTGACCTGCTTCGTGAGGAAGAGGCGTTGGCGGATGCCCGCCAGGTGGACCTGGAAGTGGCCCAGCGCCTCTTCTCCCTGGCCATGAGGACCCGCGTGGACGTCCTCAACGCCGAGTTGGGGATCCAGCAGCAATCCCTGGCCGCGCAGCAGCAGCGGGCGGCGTACGAGAAGGCCAAGCTGGCGCTGCGCACCTGGCTCGGCGACGACGACCTCGGGGCCTTCGAGCTGGCCGAGGAGACGCTGCCGCTCTTCGATCCCGCCGGCCTGGACGCCGACGCGCTGGTCCGGACGGCGCTGGAGGTGAACCCCGAGGTGCTCCGCTCCCGGCTGGGCGTGCGGACGGCGGACGTGGGCGTGAGCGAGGCCCGCTCCTCATGGTGGCCCACGCTGTCCCTCGGGCTCAACGTGGGACGGACGGCCCAGACCCAGGAGGCCAGGGCCCTCTTCGACGTGTCGTGGGACGAGTCGCTGGACTCGCGCTTCTACGCCCAGATCTCGTTCCCCATGTTCAACGACTTCTTCCAGAACCGGACCCGGCAGGTCCAGGCCGCCGTTGAGCTGGACAACCAGAGGGAACGGGACCGCGAGACCCGCCTCCGCATCGAGGAGACGGTCCGGAGCGCCCTCCTGGAGCTGGACACCCAGTGGGAGAGCCTCCAGCTGGCCCGCCGCTCGGCGGACATCGCCGGCGAGGCCCTGCGCCTGGCCCGGGAGGAGTACCGCATCGGGACCCGGACCTTCGAGGACCTGCAGCAGGCCATCACGTCCGAGGCGGACACGCGGCGCCAGGTCATCGAGGCCCGCTACAGCTTCGT
>JASFRY010000358.1:0-5360 GCA_050114675.1 Gemmatimonadota bacterium
GACCAGACGAACACGGGTCACTCCCAGCGACAAGCGTACGGCGATCTCACGGCGGCGGCGTGTCCCCCGGGCGAGAAGGAGGTTGGCCACGTTCGCGCACGCGATGAGCAGCACGGCCAGGGCGACCCCGGCGAGCCACAGCGCGACCTTGGATGTGGCGTCGGCTTGCGGTCCCCGTGCCGCCAGAAGCGGTGCAGTGGACACGCGCGTGTCGATGTCGTGCTGCCGGCGCTGCCCCGCCTCCTCCCTCGCGTTCACGTAGAGGGCGCTGGCCGCCGCGGAGCCCGCCTTGGCCGAGGCCTCGTCAGGGACCCGCACCACCGCATGGAGCCAGTAGTAGCCGCGGGAGGTGACGAACACGTCGCTGTTGTCCATGGCGTAGCGCGCCGGGACGGCGGGAAGCCAGAGATCGACTGGCGTCAGGTCCACGCCGGTGAAGCCCGGAGGCATGACGCCGACGACGGTGTAGGATTCTCCCGAGATCTCCAGCGTGCGTCCGAGTATGTCCGGGTCGCCCACGAAGTGGCGGCTCCAGAACTCATGGCTCAACACCGCGGTGGGCGGAGCCCCGATGGCGTCCTCGTTCGCGGTGTAGACTCGGCCGAGCTCGGCGTCGGCGCCGAGGGTGGGGAAGAGGTCCGCCGTCGCCAGAACCGCCCTCACCTCCACGGCATCCTCGCCCGAGCCCAGCGTGAGTGGGCGGGGTCTGGTGAAGGCCCCGACGGAGGCGAACTGAGGCACGGTGCGCAGATCCACTACGTCCGAGTATGTCAGCGATGGCATCGTCATCTGACGACCGAACCACATTCCGCTCCACAGGATGCGCCTCACCTGCTCCGGATGGGTCACCCCTTCGGGCGGACGCAGCAGGAGTCGATCCACGATGCCGAACATGGCCGCGTTGACGCCGATTCCCAGCCCCAATGTCAGGATGATTCCTGCCACGAAACCCGGGGATCTCCGGATCCCGCGGATCGCCTGCGCCACGCCTGACCGCATTCCTCCCCACCACGCCGCACCCGTCCTCATCGCACGCCCCGTCCAGTCTGCGGTCATGATCCGCCGGCGCTGGCGCGCCAGGCCACCGAAACGGCGCTCCGCCTCCCGCCGAGCATCGTCCTCCGACCATCCTTCTGCCACGAGCCTATCCGTCTGCTCCGCCAGATAGTGCTTGATTTCCCAATCCACCGCGCGGCGGGGGCCGGGACGCCCGAGTCCGAGACGGAAGAGCCGGCGACGGGGTGCCATCGTGGCTACGCCCCGGTCTCGTGCGGGGCGATCTTCCCCACGGCCTCGACGTAGCGGCTCCACCGCTCCTCCTCCGCCGCAAGCACCCGCGCTCCCTCGGAGGAGATGCGATAGTACCGCGCCCGACGCCCCTTCTCCGAGATGCCCCAGTCGCTCTCCACCCACCGTCTCCGCTCCATGCGGTGCAGCGCATGGTAGAGCGCGCCGTCTTCGACGATCAGCGCGTCGTCCGTGGACTTCTGGATCCACTCCAGGATGGCGAACCCGTGCATCTCCGAGCCCGCGCCCAGCGTGCGCAGGATCAGGAGCTCGAGGGTGCCGGGAATCGGACTCAAGGGTAGGTCGGGCACCGTTTGTCTCGCCGCCGAATGACTTGGTCTGAATGACTCAGGGCAAGCTAGTATACTGAATGGTTCAGGACAAGGCGTACCCGGGGCTGGAGTGATGGCAAACGCAAGAGGGGGCCGGACCCAGCTTGGGCCCGGCCCCCTCCGGCGTAGCGTGTTCCCGTCGACCGCTCAGCTCGTCAGAGCCGCGACGACGGATGGCGGCACGATGACCTCGTCGATCACGTGGATGATGCCGTTCCTCGCGGAGAGGTTGGGCGTGGTGATGGTCGCATCCTCCCGCAGGCCCGTGAGCCCGTCCTGGATGCTACGGTCCGCGCGAACCGAGAAGGTCTCGCCAAGCAAGGAGGTGATGATCCGGTCGTTCTTCCTGGGAACGACGCTGTTGGCGGCCCTGCGACCCTCGGCGACGTGATAGAGGAGCACGTCGAGCACCACCGGGGCGGGGAGATCCGTCACATCGTCGATGTCCGTCTCAAGTACCGCGCTGAGAAGCCCGTAGAGGTTGGCGAACGCCTGGTCCGTGGGCGCGAACACCGTGAACTGGTCCGTTCCGTTCAGGAAGAGATCGACCAGCCCCGTGTTGAGCTCTGTGTCCACATAGGTAAGTGCCTCAACCAGCTCGCCGAAGCCGCCGGCGATGGCCATCTCCGCGATGGACTCCGTGCCCTTGGCCAGAGGAGCCTGCACCGAGCGGGCCTCCGCGGTGCTCATGGCGAGGTCAGGCGTGAGGGGGGAGCTGGCGGGCTCGGAGCACGCGCCGAGGCCGACGGCTCCCACGAGGCCTGCGATGGCGAGGATTGAGCGAGTCATGGCTTCTCCTGTGTCTGTCGGATGGGGGTCCGAAGTGTGCCGGCATTCAAGCGATGCGGGACCAAACCTAGACAAGAGGTAGACAAATGGCAAGAGGCGTGTGATCTTTCGGGACGAAAGCTGTACATGACATATACACGAGGTCCAAAGATGCGCATTCTGGTGACCGGAGCAACGGGCTACATCGGGGGACGGGTCGTGCAACGTCTCCTGGACCGCGGCTACGTGGTTCGGGTCCTCGTGCGCGACGTGGATAAGGCCCGGGCGCGCCCTTGGGGCGGACGGGTAGAGATCGTGGAGGGTGACCTTTCCCGGCCCGAGACACTTCGAGCGCCACTCGAGGGTGTGGACGTCGCCTACTACCTGGTGCACTCCATGTATGCCGGCACCGATTTCGAAGCACGGGACCGGGCGGCGGCCCGGAACTTCGTGGCGGCGGCGCAGGGCGTGCGGCAGGTCATCTACCTCGGAGGCATTCTCCCGAAGCCCCCGGCCAGAGGGCGTTCCTCGGCGCACCTCGCCAGCCGAGCCGAGGTCGGAGCGATCCTGCGGGAGGGGCTTCCCACCACCGAGTTCCGTGCCGGGCCCATCATCGGGAGTGGGTCGGCCTCCTTCGAGATGGTGCGCTACCTCACGGAGCGCCTTCCCGCCATGGTGGCGCCTCGGTGGATCCTCAACGAGGTGCAGCCCATCAGCGTCGGGGACATCCTCGACTACCTCGTCGGGGCCCTGGGGCGCATGGACACGCTGGGGGTCATCGACGTCGGCGCCGAGCCCGTCACCTTCAGGGGCATGATGATGACCTATGCCCGCGTGCGTGGCCTCCCTCGGGTCATCGTCCCGGTTCCGGTCCTGGCGCCGCGGCTCGCAGCGCTGTGGGTCGGCCTGGTCACCCCCGTCTCCAATGCCCTGGCGGTCCCCCTGGTCGAGGGGGTGGTGGAGCCGGTGGTCGGCGACACTGCGCGCGCGCACTCACTCTTCCCCGACATCGTCCCCCGGCCCTACCGGGAGGCGGTGGAGCGGGCTCTCCAGCGGGTCCGAGAGGGCGAGGTGGCCACGCGATGGACCTTTGCGGGTGGCGAGCGCGGCGTGCGGTTCGAGGACCGCGAAGGCATCGCGCGGGAAGTGCGGATGCGTTGGGTCGACGCCGAGCCGGCCGACGTGTTCCGCGCCTTCTCCTCGCTGGGGGGTGAGCGGGGGTGGCGGGTGTGGAACTGGGCCTGGGAGGCCCGCGGTATCCTGGATCAGCTCGTGGGAGGACCCGGCCTGCGCCGGGGGCGGCGGCATCCACAAGAGGTGTATCCCGGTGAGGCCATCGACTTCTGGCGGGTCGAGGAGGTCCGTGCGCCCTCTCTGCTCCGGCTTCGCGCGGAGATGAAGGTGCCCGGCAAGGCGTGGCTGCAGTTCGAGGCCGTTCCCGAGGGTGGAGGAACCCGTCTGGTCCAGACGGCCTATTTCGCCCCCACGGGCTTCCTGGGCTGGGCCTACTGGTACGGGATCTACCCGCTGCACGCGCTGATCTTCAACGACCTGGTGGATGCCATCGCCCGGGACGCCGCCGATCTGGCCCGCCGGTCGCCCTCGCGTAAGAGGGCTGATTCACGCAGCTTGGTCCTTCCCACTCCAGGTACCACCTGACGCGCCCGAGCCCTCATCGAGATCAAGAATGCTGGATAACACCGATACGCTGCTCGCCATGGCCGAGATCGCCGCGGCCTTCGCCGGGTTCGCGGCGCTGGTGAGCGTCATCCGCAGGACCTCGGACAGGCCCGCCGAAGCCGTCCACGACCTGCTGCGACTCCGGCTCGTCATCGCCAGCAGCGTGGCCGGTGTCACGGCAGCGCTCATCCCCGTCGGCCTGGACGGCTACGGTCTCGATCCCGCGCTGACGTGGCGCCTCGCGGCGCTGACCTTCCTCATCTTCGACAATGGGATCCTGGGCTCGTTTCTCTCCTCGTACGCTCCCGTGCGCGGAACCTTCGAGCCCGACCGACTGGCGGTGAGCGTGGTCCTGTCGCTGGAGGTTGTCGAGCAGGTGAGCCTGGCGGCGGTGGTGTTCGCCCTGCCCGTGGGAAATGCGCCGGCCCTCTACGTGACGGCGCTCATCGCGAACCTCTGCCAGGCCGGCTTCATCTTCGTCCGCTTCGTCGGGTCCGCCTTTCATCACGAGAACCACATCTTCAGGAGCTGACGCGGGCACGGGTGCTCGTTCCGGGGCTGGGGAGGACGTGTTCAGGGACCGCGGTGGCGGCCGACGCCGTCACCTGACCATGAACGGAGAATCAAGCCCATGACGGTGGACATTGGGATCACGCTGGGGGTCATCATCCTGGCCGTGATCTTCCTGGCCCTGGAGCTCCTCAGTCCCGACGTCCTCCTCCTGGGCGCCCTGGGCATCCTCCTGGCCCTGGGAGTGGTGCCTCTGAAGGAGGGGCTGGCCGGCTTCTCCGAGCCGACCATCCTGGCCATCGGCTCGCTCTTCGTGGTGGCCAGCGGGCTCCGCTCCACGGGGATCCTTCGTCGGGCCGCCGAGCTCCTCTTCGGGGGATTCGTGAGCCTCCGGGCCGTACTCCTCCGGCTGGTCCTGGCGTCGGGGATCTCCTCGGCCTTTCTCAACAACACCCCCATCGTGGCCATGGGGATGTCCTCGGTCCTGGCCTGGACCCGAGGGAAGGAGGTCTCGGCATCCAAGCTTCTCATCCCCCTCTCCTACGCCTCCATCCTGGGCGGGATCTGCACCCTCATCGGGACCTCCACAAACCTGGTGGCCGACGGGCTCCTGAGGGAGCACGGATTCGAGGGGCTGGGGTTCTTCGAGCTGGGGACCGTGGGTGTGCCCCTCGCCATCGTCGGCTTCGCCTACCTGGTCCTGGTGGCCCCCCGCTTCCTTCCCGACCATGCCGAGCTGGATCCGGAGGTCGGACTCCATGCCGAGGAGAGGGGTGGAGGCGA
>JASFRY010000359.1:0-5359 GCA_050114675.1 Gemmatimonadota bacterium
CGCATGGACGCCCTGCAGGACGTGCGCCAGCAGCCCCTCCGGCCGAGCCAGGGAGACGAGCTCCGGGGGCTCTACCTCGGCCTGGTGCAGGGTCTGCGCCGCCGGGCCCATCTCCGTCCGAACATGGCCGAGCGCCAGGTCTTCATCATCGCCGATGCCGAGTACCTGGTCCCGCAGGAAGCGAGTCCCGAGGCGGCCAACGCCATCCTCAAGCTCCTGGAGGAGCCGCCGTCCGGGACCCGCTTCATCCTCACGTCCAGCGAGCCCGGCCGCCTCCTTCCCACCATCCGCTCCCGGTCGGTCCCCCTCCACCTCGCTCCTCTTCCGCGGGAGCGCGTGGCCCGCTTCCTCCGGGAGCACCGGGACGTGGACGAGAAGACCGCCCTGTGGGCGGCGGAGCTGGGCCAGGGGTCCATCGGGCGCTCCCTGGGGTTCCTTCCCGACGGCGACGAGCCGGGTCCCCTGGAGGCGCTGCGCCGTCAGGCCCTGGAGCTCGTGGAGTCGGCGCTGACGCCCGGTCGCGCTGCCGGGTTCACACGGGCCCTGGGGTACGCCCCCGCCGGCGCCCGGAGCCTCGTGGAGCTGTTCGCCTTCGTGGAGGAGTGGCTCCGCGATGTGGCCGCGGTGGCGGCAGGCGCCGAGGACCGGATCCTGAACCGGGACGTCCTGGCGCGCCTTCGCACCCTGGTGACCCGGGCGGGCGTGGTGTCGGCCGACGCGGCCGCGACGCTGCCGGCCCTGGAGGAAGCCCGAGAGCTGGCCCGGGGCAACGTGAATCCCCAGCTCATCATCGCCGAGCTGATCCGGCGCCTCAGGCGGGGACTCGTCCCGCCGCGTCGCGTCTCGGCAGGGAGCCGCCGCACATGAACGACGAAGGGCTCACCCATTTCGACGAGGCCGGGCGCCCCCGCATGGTGGACGTGACGGGGAAGGAGACCACCGCCCGTACCGCGCTGGCAGAAGGGCGGATCGTCATGGCGCCGGAGACGCTCCAGCGCATCCTGGAGGGGCGCACGGCCAAGGGCGACCCCCTCCAGGTGGCGGAGCTGGCCGGCATCATGGGCGGGAAGCGCACATCGGACCTGATCCCCCTCTGCCATCCCCTCCCCGGCGCCAGCGTCGGCGTGACCGTGGAGGCGGACGACACGCTGCCCGGCGTCATCGTGCGGGCCGAGGCACGGGTCACGGCCCAGACCGGAGTGGAGATGGAGGCGCTCACCGCCGTCACCGTGGCGCTCCTCACCGTCTACGACATGGTGAAGGGGGTGGACCGGGGCATGCACATCGAGGGCGTGCGCCTCCTCCGCAAGGACGGCGGCCGGAGCGGGAGCTGGAGCGCCGACTGATCCTGCGGAATCCACGTACGGGGGTCGGCGACGAAGCGCCTGCGCAGCCTCCCGGCACGCCTGACGACTACCCTACCCGGCGTGGCGCCCCCGGGCGCTGGGCGCGATGGGCACCGTCAGGCGCTGGCCGATCTGCAGCCGGCGGGGATTCACCCCCGGGTTGGCGGCACGGAGGTCGCCCAGGGGGATCCTGTAGCGGCGCGCGATGTGGGTGAGGGTCTCCCCCCGCACCACCCGATGCTCCACGAACGTCACCCGCTCGCTGGGCGGGATCTTGGGGTAGTTCTCCTCGAAGATGGCGCCATGGCCTGCCGGCACCCGCAGCGCAGTCACCTTCCCCGGCGGCGTGATCCCCCGCACCACCTCCGGGTTGAGCCGCTCGATCTCCTCCTGGGATGTGTCGGCGGCCTGGGCCACCACGTCCAGCGTGGTCGCGTCGGGGACCGTCACTTCGTCGAAGTCGAAGCCCTCGTCCCCGATGGGTAGGTCGAAGCCGTGCGCACCCGGGTTCTCCGCCACCAGGGCGGCCGCGTAGAACTTGGGGACGAAATCCCGGGTCTCCCGGGGCATGCGGTCCCGGAGCGCCCAGTAGAGGGAGTCGGAGCGGGGGGACAGCGGCGCATACCGGTCCAGGATGCGCTGGATTCGGTAGGGCCCGGAGTTGTAGGCCGCCAGGGCCAGGAACCACGACCCGAATTGGTCCCGGAGCTGGAGGAGGAAGTCGGCGGCGGCCTCAGTGGACTTGAAGGGATTCCGCCGCTCGTCCAGAAGGGGGCCCACCCACATGCCGTAGCCCCGCGCCGTGGGTGCCATGAACTGCCACAGTCCCACGGCGCTCACCCGGCTCACAGCCCGCGGGCTGTAGCCGCTCTCCACGATGGGGAGGTAGCGGAGCGACGGGGGGAGGCCCCTGCTCGCCAGCGCCGAATCCACCGTTGGCGAAAACCACGTCATCCGCTCGAGGTACTCGGGAAACCAGCGCGCTCCGGAGGTGCGCCAGAAGTCCACCCACCGGGCCACGGCACGCCTGAATTCAGGGTCCCGGGTCATGGGGGACGCCAGGATCTCGTCTCGTTCGGCGGGACCGGGATCGGGGAGCGTCCACCCATCCAGGTCGCTCGCCACATCGGGGACCTGAACCACCACCTCGGGCGGTGCCACCGGGGCCGGGGCCGTGGGGCCGGGCGCGGCGCAGGCGCCCAGCGCCACCGCCAACACAACCGTTCCCGTCCGTCGTCCCATGCGGCCCTCCCGAAGTCCCTGGTCCCGATTCCCGTGGATGCGCTCTCTACAGGAGCTCGTCCACGGCGTCCAGCAGACGGTCCACGCTCTCGTCGGTGGCACCGGCCCCCATGAGTCCGATGCGCCAGATCCTGCCCTTGGCGGGACCCAAGCCGCCCCCGACCTCGATGTCGAAGCGCTCCAGGAGCGCCTTGCGCAGGGGGGCCTCATCCCGCCCACCCGGAAGCGCCGCCGCAGTCAGCTGCGGAAGGCGGTGACCCTCCTGGGCGAAGAGCTCGAACCCCCGCTCGCGGAGCGCCTCCTGGAGCCGCGTCCCCACCGCTTCATGACGCTGGAAGCGGGCCTCGAGCCCTTCCTCGCCCACCATCACCAGTCCCTCGTGGAGGGCGTACATCATGTTGATGGGGGCCGTGTGGTGATACTTCCGCTCCGAGCCCTCCCCCACGTAGTCGGCCAGGAGGGCCGCGTCCAGGTACCAGCTCTGGCACGGGCGGGTCCGCGAGCGGATGCGCGCGACGGCACGCTCCGAGAAGGTGAGCGGCGCGAGCCCGGGGGGCACGCCCAGGCATTTCTGGGTCCCCGAATACGCCACGTCCACATGGTTCGCGTCCAGCTCCACCGGGATGCCCCCGAGGGAGGTGACCGTGTCCACCACGAAGAGCGTGTCGGTGCCCGCCAGGTACGCCCCCACCTCCGCCAGAGGCTGACGCACCCCGGTGGAGGTCTCGGCGTGGATCAGCGTGAGCACGCGCGCATCGGGGTTGGCGCTGTGGGCGTCGATCATACGCTGCGGATCGATGATCCGTCCCCACGTCTCCTCGACGGCCACCACCTCGCACCCCATGCGCCTGGCCATCTCGGCAAGCCGGCCCCCGAATACCCCGTTGATGCCGATAATGGCCTTGTCTCCCGGCTCGAGGACGTTGGCCAGCGCGGCCTCCTGCGCCGCCGAGCCCGTCCCCGACACGGGGAACGTGAGGGTGTTGTCCGTCCCGAACACCTGGCGGAGCCGCGCGTTCACGTCGTCCATCACGGCCAGGAACTGGGGATCCAGGTGCCCCACGGTGGGCCGGGACAGAGCCTGGAGGATGCGCTGGTGTACCGGCGAGGGGCCGGGGCCCAGGAGCAGACGGGGTCGGATGGGAAACGGGTTGCTCATGCGATCTCTCTCCGGGTGTCCCGTCCGGTGGGGTCCCGGACGGGCATCACGCTACATGCGGTAGTTGGGAGCTTCTCGGGTGATGGTCACGTCGTGGGGGTGGGACTCGCGGAGCCCGCCCATGGTGACCCGGATGAACCGGGCGTGGCCGCGAAGCTCCGCCAGGGTGGCGGCGCCGCAATAGCCCATGCCGCTCCGGAGGCCGCCCACCAGTTGGTATACCGTGTCCGAGACGGGCCCCTTGTAGGGGATGCGCGCCTCGATGCCCTCGGGGACCAGCTTACGCCCGTCGGTCCGGTCCTCCTGGAAGTAGCGGTCGGCGGAGCCCTCCTCCATGGCCGAGAGCGAGCCCATCCCACGAACCGTCTTGAAGCGGCGGCCCTCCAGCAGGAAGCTCTCGCCGGGCGACTCATCGGTCCCGGCGAACATGGACCCCATCATCACAGACTCGGCGCCGGCCGCCAGTGCCTTCACGATGTCTCCCGAATACCGGATGCCCCCGTCGGCGATGATGGGCACCTCCCCGTCCACTCCGTCCACGGCATCCATGATGGCCGTGAGCTGGGGAAGCCCCACGCCCGTCACCACCCGGGTGGTGCAGATGGAGCCGGGTCCGACCCCCACCTTCACGGCGTCCACGCCGCGCTCCACCAATGCCTTGGCGCCCTCGGTTGTGCCCACATTCCCGCCGACGAGCTGCACGTCGGGGAAGCGCTCGCGGATCCGTGCGACCGCCTGCAGCACGCCCTCGGAGTGGCCGTGGGCCGTGTCGACGACCAGCACGTCCACGCCCGCCTCGACCAGTCGGGCCGCCCGGTCCACGTCCTTCTTCGACGCACCCAACGCTGCACCGACACGGAGTCGCCCATGCTCGTCCTTGCATGCGTCGGGATACTGCTGGCGCTTGAAGATGTCCTTGACGGTGATGAGCCCCTTGAGGTTCCCCACGTCGTCCACCACCGGGAGCTTCTCGATGCGGTGCCGGTGGAGGAGCTTCTGGGCCTCGTCCAGGGTGGTGCCCACGGGGACCGTCACCAGCCCCTCCGAGGTCATGACGGCCCGGATCTCCTGGTCCAGATCCGTCTCGAACTGGAGGTCTCGATTCGTGATGATCCCCACCAGGCGCCCCCCGTTCTCCACGATGGGTACGCCGCTGATGGAGAAGCGCGCCATGAGGCGGTGGGCGTCCCGGAGGGTGGCCTCGGGAGAGAGGGTGATGGGGTTCAGGATCATCCCGCTCTCGGACCGCTTGACCCGATCCACCTCCTCGGCCTGCCGCTCGGGCTTGAGGTTCTTGTGGATGATGCCCAGTCCCCCCTCGCGGGCCATCTGGATGGCCATCTTGGACTCGGTGACCGTGTCCATGGCCGCCGAGACCAGGGGGATCTGAAGCGTGATGGAGCGGGTGATGCGTGACGAGACGTCCGTGTCCTTCGGGTGAACCAGGGAGTGGTTCGGGACCAGGAGGACGTCGTCGAATGTGAGGCCTTCCTTGAGGATGGTGCCCCGCCGGTTTGAACCGTCGTCCATCTCTGCCTTTCGCTGGGTTCGGGTCTCGGGTTACCTAAGCCGTGCGCCCGCCCCTCGGGGCCCGGAAGGGGCGTCGAAGGGC
>JASFRY010000360.1:0-5342 GCA_050114675.1 Gemmatimonadota bacterium
CCACGGCCCCTGGAGCGGTCCGCCGAACCCGAAGCCGCCGCCGCTCCGGGGTCGCTCGGGCGCATCCCCGACCGAGTAGCGCAGGTTCCAGAGCGCCCGGTTCACGCCCCGCTCGTGGGGAGCCCGTACCGAGGCCACCGGATTGCCTTCGACGTCGAAGACGTCCAGGGAGACGTCGGTGCCGGCATCCCGCACCCAGTAGTCCAGAATGGCCGCCGCCGGCGGGTTCTCTCCCTCGAAGATCATGTTGCCCGTGTGGGCGCGCTCCCGCCGGTACCGCACCTCCTCGGCCGGAGAGATGCTGAAGATGTGGGCCGGCTCCGCGGCGACCTCGGGGGTGAGCTCCTGGAGAGCGCTCACCTGATCCAGGATCCAGATGCCGCGGCCGTGGGTGGCCAGGACCAGGTCGTTGTCCCGGGGATGCACGACCAGGTCGTTCACCGGCACCGTGGGCAGCCCCCCGGAGAGCTCCACCCAATGGGTGCCGCCGTCCCACGACCAGAAGACGCCGAACTCGGTCCCCAGGTACAGGACGTCGGGGTTTCGCGGGTCCTCCTTCACGGCCCGGGTCACCCGCTCGGCCGGCAGGTCGCCGACGATGGAGGTCCAGCTCCGGCCGTGGTCGTCGGAGCGCCACAGGTAGTTGGCGTAGTCGTCGTTACGGTAGTTGTTGGCCACCAGGTACACCCGTCCCTCCACGCTCTTCGAAGCGTGGATCGCGTTGATCCACGCCATGTGCGGGAGCCCGGGTACCCGCTCGGTCGCGTTGTCCCAGGTCGTGCCGCCATCCACGGACACCTGGACCTGCCCGTCGTCGGTGCCCACGTACAGCTCTCCGGCGGTGAATTCGGACTCGGCCACGGCGGTGATGGTGGGCCAGTACGGAATGCCGTCGTCCAGGGAGAGGGTGAAGGAGTCGGGGCGCTCGCCCATGATCTCCAGGGTGCGCCGGTCGGTCCCGGTGGTGAGGTCTCCCAGCGAGACCCAGCTGTCGCCCCGGTCGGTGCTCCGGAAGAGCTGATCGAGCCCGGCGTACAGCGTGTTGGGGTCGTGGGGACTGATGATGAACGGCCCGTCCCAGTTGCCCGGTGGCATGGCGTTGCCCAGCCGCTGCTGCGGGTCACTCAGGTCGGGCCAGGTGGTCCAGTTCCGCCGGGCTCCGATGAAGCCTTCGGGCTGGTTGGGCCGAATATTGCGGCCCTCGCCCGTGTGCAAGTCGTTGCGGGTCAGACCCAGGTACTGGCTCTCGGCGTAGAGGATGCGGTTGTCGGTGGTGTCCACCAGGCTGAGGAATCCGTCGCCACCGCCCCAGCGCACCCAGTCCTGGTTGAGGATGCCCTCCGCGCGGTACACCTGGTTGGGGCCCTGCCAGCTCCCGTTGTCCTGGAGCCCGCCGTACACGTTGTAGGGGTGGGCCATGTCCACGGCCACGTGGTACCACTGGCTCAGGGGGAGGTCGGTGACGAAGAGGAAGTGGTTGCCCCGGTCATAGCTTATCCCCAGCCCGCCGTCGTCGGCCTTCATGACGTGGTTGGAGTCGTGGGGATCCACCCACACGAAGCGGTCGTCGCCGTGGGTCCGGTCCTCTCGGGGGGTGGTGAAGGTCTTCCCGCCGTCGTCCGAGTAGCTGTACTGGTTCAGCATGTAGAGCCGCTGGTCGTCGTTGGGGTCGACCACGGGCTGGCTGGCGTACATGGGCCGTGGGTTCCAGTCGCTCCGGAGCTCCCACGTCGCTCCGCCATCCTCGGAGCGGTAGATGCCTGCCTCGCGCTTCTCGTACGCCGTGGACGCGTTGTAGCGCTCGCCCTGCTCGATGGTCACGTACACGATGTCGGGGTTCTTGGCATAGATGGCGATGCCGATGCGTCCCATGATCCCCGTGGGCAGCCCGTTGGCGAGGCCCGCGTTGGTGAGCCGGGTCCAGTGCTCGCCGCCGTCGGTGGACTTGTAGAGCCCGCTCCCGGGTCCGCCACCGTGGAAGCCCCACGGACGTCGCCGTCGCTGGTACATGGCTGCGTACATCACGTCGGGGTTCACCGGGTCGATGGCCACGTCCACGGCGCCGGTGTTCTCGTCCACGTACAGCACCTTGCTCCATGTCTCCCCGCCGTCGGTGGTCTTGTACAGCCCTCGCTCCGGGTTGGGACCCCACAGGTGGCCCATTGCGGCCACGAAGACCGTGTTGGGATCCCGGGGATGGATCCGGATGCGCCCGATCTCCCTGGACTCCTCCAGTCCCATGTTCCGCCAGCTGTCGCCACCGTCGGTGGATTTGTAGACGCCGTCGCCCCACGAGTTGCTCTGGCGGCTGGCGCGCTCTCCGGTGCCGACCCATACCACGCCGGTATCCACCTGGCTCACGGCGATGTCGCCCACCGAGTGGACTGCCTGGTGGGAGAACACGGGGGCGAAGCGCACGCCGTTGTCGGTGGTCTTCCAGACCCCCCCCGTGGCTGCCGCGATATAGAAGACGCTCGCGTCCTGCTCCACCACCGCGATGTCGACGATGCGCCCGCTGACCACTGCGGGCCCGATCTCCCGGGGCCGGAGCCCCGCGAGATCCGCCGCATCCAGCGTCTGGGCGGACCCGGGGTGGGGAAGGAGGGGGAAGAGCGCGACGGCCAGCGCGAAGAGGCGTGAAGCGGGACGCAGGAGCATGAAACTCGACTCCGGTGGCAGGACTGGATGGACATGGGCAGGAGGGGCAAGATGTCGGCCTCGCACCGGGGCGAGCAAGCGCGAACGGGTCCGGTCGCCTCTGCTCCCGGACCTTGCCCGGGCTCCTCGCGTCGCATCCGGGTCCGGGCCTACATTGATGTCCTCCGGAGCGGCACGCCCGTTCGTGCCGCTCCCTGCCGCACTCCGGGGAGAGCCATGCCCGCGTCCGACCAGAAGAAGGAGCTCACGGGCCTCGCCCGCTCCATCGACGCCCTTTTCCAGGAAGGGGACGACGCAGCGGATGTCCCCTCCGCGCTCGGCGAGGAGATGGTGTGGGAGGAAGTGAAGGACGAGCCCCCTCCGGGTCCCCGGGCCTCCGATGCCGACCCGGAGGCACTCCGGCAAGCCGTCGAGGCGTTTCTCTCTTCTCCGCCGCTGGAGCGGAAAGGGAAGGGGCGCGCCATCCGGGAGGCGGCGGGAGCGCTCCGCGAAGCCGAGGCGCTGGACGTGCTGGCGGACGCCGTGGAGCGACTGGCCGGTGAGGCGGGAGACCCCCCCGACGAGGCGTGCATCGCCATGGCTCAGGCGCTGCTCAACCCGGACGTCACCAGCCGTATCGCGGCACGGCTGGGCGGTGCCCGTGAGGAGGATCGGCGCGCCGAGCTCGTCCGGGTCTGCCAGCGCCTGGGCCACGACATGGTGCTGGCCATCAGCAACGCGCTGTCGGCCACGACGGACCGGTTCGCCCGGAGGGCGTACCTGGACACCATGGTCGCCCTCGGGCCCCACGCCATGCCGGTAGTGGAGCAGATGGTGGACGACAGCCGGTGGTTCGTGGTGCGCAACGCCGTGGCCATTCTCGGCGAGGTGGGTGGGTCGCGCGCCGTGGAGCTCATCGTCTCCACGCTGGCCCACACCGAACCGAAGGTCCGCCGCGAGGCGCTCCTCTCCCTGGCCAAGGTGGGGGGCGAGGACGCCGGCATGCTGGTCTATGGCATGATCGAGGACCCGGATCCCGAGGTCCGCGTAGCGGCGGCCATGGCCGCCGGGGCCCTCAAGGTCGAGCGCGCGCTCCGGCCGCTGCTGGCGCTCCTGGAGGAAGAGCACGATCCCGACGTGGTGGTGGACGTGCTGCGGGCCCTGGGGAAGCTGGGCGATCCCGGTGCCGTGAACGCCATCGAGAAGCGCGCCGTGGGCTCCTTCTTCTCACGTCCGCCCACCGACGTGCGCATCGCCGCATATCAGGCCCTCCGGAGGATCGGCACCCCCCACGCCAAGAGCCTCCTGGTGCAGGCCGCCGACGACAAGGACCCGGAGGTCCGGAGCGTCGTCCGGGGACTCGTGGGGATGCGCTGAGGCGGGTCCTCCTTCCGGTGCCCGCCGGGGCAGCGGCGCTCATACCAGCCCGAGAACGGCGGAGAGGGCCCGGACGAAGCGTACGCCTTCCCTGGCACCTTCCCACCATCCGGGCACGGGATCGTGGGCCGAGTGTCCGAAGAGGGGCGTCACCGTGGTGCGACTCCGGATTCCGGTGGGGAGGGCCCGTTCCAGGCGCCTGATCTCCGTGAACGGAATCAGGTGGTCCCGCACGCCGTGAAGCAGATGGACCGGTCCCGGCGCACCCGAGAAGAGGGGTTCGGGCTCGATGGAGGGATCCACGCGACGGGCGGCGGCGGCCAGGGCGTGGCCCATCTCTTCGGCCTGGGCCCGCTCGGGCTCCCGGCCCGAGGGTGGAGCGAAGAGGTCGAAGACGTCCCGGTGTCTGCCCGCCCTCAGCCCGCCGCGGATCTCGTCCTTCAGCGGATCGAAGCACGGGTCCCACGACATGATGCCCCGGTCCCCTGCCTCGGCCGCGAGGCAGCGAAGCCCTTCGGCCACGTCGTGCGCGTCGTCGAGCCCCGGCACGGCCGTGAGGTAATTGGCCGCCACGATCCACCGCCCGTAGGGGTCCGGGCGAAGGTGGTACGACGTCCCGTTCCACTCGTGGTCGCCCGTGAGCTGGAACAGGACGGTCCGTTCCAGGTCGCAGTAGCCGCCGAAGCCCACCACGCCGGCCAGATGCGGCCCGATCTCGGGATGGGCCGATGCCGCGATGGCCTGGGGCGCCCCGAAGGAGAACCCGAGCAGGCCCACCGGACCGGGGCGGATGTCCGGCTCGCTGCGCAGCGCCCGGAGGGAAGCCATGACGGTGGGCACGGTGAGCCCCGGCGCCAGCGCGAGCTCCCGCCACTCCGGCACCTCGGGCACCAGCACGGCGCATCCCCCCTGGGCCACCGCGTGGGTGAAGCGGACCAGCTGGCCGTGCCCGCGTCCCGGTCGCGTGATGCCGTGGAGGACGATCCACGCCGGGATGGGTTTCCGAGACTTCCCGGGTGTCAGCAGCGTGGCCGGCACCGTGGTGTCGCCCCGGTGCAGCACCACCTCCCGAGACGCGACGTCGTCGCGTCCGGTGAGCCAGGATCGAATGTAGTGGAAGGTCCGAAGGGGGACGGAGGGCATGGCCAAAGGTATCGGCGCGCGGAGGGACCACGCTACCCGCGGGCACGCGCGCGCCCGACCCTCCGAGCTTGCGCCCCAATTCCGGGGGGTCCATGATGCCGCCCATCCTCCACCCTGACCCAGGAGCCGTCATGCGTGCCGCCTACGTCCTCGGATTCCTCGCCGCCGTGGTTGCCCAGCCCCTC
>JASFRY010000361.1:0-5320 GCA_050114675.1 Gemmatimonadota bacterium
AGGGGCAGGTCGGCCTGGACGCCCTCCTTTTCCTCGAGATAGCGCTCGATGGCCTGCCCCACGGCGTCGGGCGCAGACAGCACCTTGTTGGGGCCCAGGCCCACGGCGCGGTCGCATGAGATGCCCCGGAGTTGGTCCTTGATGCGACCGATGGGGATCCCGGAGCGCAGGGCGAGGGACACCAGGCGACCGATGGCCTCGGCGTCGGCCATGGCGGCACCACCGGCCTTGCCCAGCGTGCAGAACACCTCGAAGGGCCGGCCCTGGTCGTCCTCGTTGATGGTGACGTACAGGTCCCCCAACGGCGACATCATCTTCATGGTGTAGCCGCGGAGCGCCTGGGGCCGCTGACGCTTGCTGCGCGCCGCGCCGGCCTTCACGTCCCGCTCCAGGAGCTCGCTCTTGAGCCGCTCCACCTCGATGCGCAGGTTGTGCGCCTCCTCCCGGGCGTCGGCGAGCTGCTGCTCCAGCTCGGACACCTGCACGTGGCTCCCGGCGCCGGCGGCCGCCTTGGAGGTCTTCCCGGTGGAGAGCACCTGGCCCTCCCGGGAGCCGTCGCGATAGACGGTGACCCCCTTGCATCCCAGCTCGAAGGCCAGCTCGTAGATCTGTCGGACGTGCTCCTCGCTGGCCTCGCGCGGGAAGTTGGTGGTCTTGGAGATGGCCGAGTCGCAGTGCTCCTGGAAGGCCGCCTGCATGCGCACGTGCCACTCGGGCGTGATGTCGTGGGCCGTGCGGAAGACCCGCTGGACCTCCTCGGGCACCTCGCCGAAGTGGATGTGGCCCTCGGTGGCGATCTTCTCCATGAGCTCTTCGGAGTACCACCCCTGTTCCCGGGCCATGCGCACGAAGTCCGGGTTCACGTCCGGCATGAGGGAACCCGCCTGGTTGCGCATGAAGGCCACGGCGAACAGGGGCTCGATGCCGCCAGAGCAGCCGGCGAAGATGGAGATGGTCCCCGTGGGCGCGACCGTCGTGAGGTTGCAGTTGCGGAGCGCGCGCTCGGGCCGGACCCGTGACCCGTCCTCTCTGCGGGCGCACACCTCGTCGGGGCCCCAGATGGACTCCTCCCACGCCGGGAACACTCCCCGGGTCTCGGCCAGCTTCTCCGAGGCCTTTCGGGCCTCCTCGTTGACGAACTCCATGACCCGCCGGCCCATGTCCACGCCCTCGGGCGAGTCGTAGGCGAGGCCGAGCCGCACCAGCATGTCGGCCCACCCCATCACGCCCAGGCCCACCCGGCGGATGGTCTGGGCAAGACGATGGATCTCGTCCAGGGGATAGCGGTTGGCGTCGATGACGTTGTCCAGGAAGTGGACCGAGAGGTGGATGACCTGCCGGAGGGCCTCCCAGTCCACCGCATCGTCGGGATCGGCGCCGGGACGCGCTCCCTCCTTCACGAACTTGCCCAGGTTGATGCTGCCCAGGTTGCACACGTCGTAGGGCAGGAGGGGCTGCTCGCCGCAGGGGTTGGTGGCCTCGTAGCTCCCGAGCTTCGGCACCGGGTTGTGCTCGTTGGCCCGGTCGATGAAGAAGGTACCCGGCTCCCCGGTGAGCCAGGCCCCGTGGATGATCATGTCGAAGATCTCGGTGGCGCTCTCCTGGCCCACGACCTCCCCCGTCTTGGGGCTGACGAGATCGTAGTCCTCACCCTTCCCCACCGCCTCCATGAACGCGTCGGTGAGGGCAACCGAGATGTTGAAGTTGGTGACCTGGGACGTGTCGTTCTTGCAGGTGATGAAGCGGCGGATATCGGGGTGGTCCACCCGCAGGATGCCCATGTTGGCGCCCCGGCGCGTCCCACCCTGCTTCACCACCTCCGTGCTGGCGTCGTAGAGCCTCATGAACGACACCGGGCCCGACGCCACGCCCATGGTGGAGCGAACCGGGTCTCCCTCGGGCCGCAACCGGGAGAACGAGAAGCCCGTGCCTCCCCCCGACTGGTGTACGAGGGCCATGGCCTTGAGGGTGTCGTAGATCCCGCTCTGTCCGTTGGAAAGCGCGTCCTCCACGGGAAGCACGAAACACGCCGACAGCTGCCCCAGAGGCCGTCCGGCGTTCATGAGCGTGGGCGAGTTCGGCTCGAACTTGCCGTTGATCATGAGGTCGTAGAACTGGCGTGCCACCTCGCCCACCGCCGCCTCGGACGCACCGTAGTCGGCATCCACGTCGGCGACGGTCTTGGCCACGCGCCAGAACATGGTCTCGGGCTCTTCCGTGGGGTTCCCGGCCTCGTCCTTCTTGAGGTACCGCTTCCCCAGCACGATGCGCGCGTTTTGCGTGAGCTCGGCAGCCGGGACGTCGTCGGGCACGACGTCGTCGAAGATCACGGGCTCACGGGGACGGCGGGGCTCATGCACACGCGGCATCGGCGGGGACTCCTGTGGACAAAAACGTGGAAAACCCGTGGAACAGAGGTGGAAAAGCGGCGGGAGACCGCTCCCGCCGCCGATCTATCTGTGGAAAGCCCTCGGGGGACCACAAAATGTTGAGGCGGACCCATATTAGAACCCCTAGATCTTGTGGTCAAGCGCCCCCGGCGACGTCAGGAGCACATCTTCCCGCAAGTCCCTGTGCGACGGTATTTTCCCTTTTTTCTCTCCTGATTGTTACACCGGCGGAGCGCCGGAGTTTCGGGTTGTGTTCGGGTTTTCTACGGCGACGGAAGGGCGACGCGATGCCTGAGCAGCGAAAGCCCCATGCGCGCGGGGTACTCCCCTTTTTCAGCGACCTGCTAGAACGAGAGCCCGAGACGCACGTAGACCTGCGTGCCCGAACCCTCCACGAGGGGCACCGCCGCACCCACGCGTACGGTCAAGGGGACCTGGAAGAAGGTCAGCACGTCCGCAATGAGCTCGGCTCCCGACGAGGCGAGGGTCGAGCGGCGCGGGTTCTGGAAGCCCGTGAACCAGGTGTCGGGTCCCCACGCGTTGCCGGCGTCGAAGAAGACGGACCCCATGAGGCGGTCCATGTTGAGGGGCCAGGCCCCCAGCCCCCGGTTCACCACCGCCAGGGGGAACCGATACTCGGCGGTAGCCGACCAGGCCAGCCGACCGGTACGGCGTGCTTCGGCGTACCCGCGGACCGGGTAGAGGAGCGGGGAGCCTCCGAAGAGCGAAAAGCCCGTGAGGCTCTCCACGGCTCCCGAGGCGCCCCCGACCTCGAAATAGCCCGGATCGGCTCCAGGGCCTCCCGCCACGCCGCCGCTGGCCCTGAGCCCGATGACGTGTGACGCGTAGCCCGGGCCGCCCAGGGCGTGGAACAGGCGCAGGACCCCCAACCCCTCGTCCACCGATCCGTCGTGGCCGGCGACGCCCACCAGGCTGTCAGGGACCTGCATCTCTCGCTTCACCCGCCCGCGGAGGAGGATGCTCATCCCCTCGGCGGCGCCGAGCTGGTAGGAGAACGTGCGCGCCGTGGAGTAGGCCAACGTCACCCGCCCGTCGGTGTACCGGCGCTCCGGCCGGACGAGCCGGTACCGGTCCGAAGGCCGCAGCGCGTTGTCCAGAAGCTCCTGGTGCTCCCAGGACAGACCGCCGCTGAACGTCACGGAAAGCGCCCTCCGCCACCGCTGCCGCAGGAGGGTGAGGGACGCGCTCACATTGCGGTCGCGCTGGAGGACGAAGAGGGTGTCCACCGGAAGGGTGTCGGCGAGCTGACCCAGCCGGGGCCCGTCGTCGTCCCAGAACTGGCTCGCCCCGATTGAGAGGATGGGGTTTCCCAGACCGGCGTACGTGTAGCTCACCCCCCAGTCGGTGTCGGTGGCCCCGCTGGTGAAGACCCGGGCGAAGGCCGAGAAGGAATGGCGTCCCACCAGGTCGTACCCCGACGTCTGGATGCCCACCGCCGTCCCCAGCAGCTCGCGCCCCGGGATCACGCCGCCGTCCTGCGTCCGCACGCTGCCCGTACGCACCGGTGCCCGGAACAGGGGCTCCCAATACGTGGGCCCCAGGGTGGACCAGGGGGAGTAGTCCGTCACCGGTCCGGGAGCCTGGGCGTCCTGGAGGGCCCTGGATCGCGGCGGAGCGTCGAAGCGGCTCAGCGCCGCCGGGGCCCTGGGCCAGGACGCCGGGTCGAAGGCGATGCGCTCCACCTCCCACCCCTCGGCGTGATACCCGCTGAAGTACAGCCAGTGGCCCGACGCGTCCACCGACGGATACTCGGCACCCGTGAGGACGTTGGTCCCCATGCGCGGAGCGCCGGCGCGCCCCGCGTCCGGATCCACCTCCGACGCCAGGATGTTCGGGATGCCCGTACGGTCCGACCCCCAGAGGACCCAATGACCGTCGGGGCTCCACGCCGGCGCCAGGTCCATGGCCCGATCGTCGGTCAGGGTCAGCACCACGCTTCCCGAGCCGGCGTCCAGGACCACCACGTCCAGATGCGCCCCGGGCGTCCACCGGGAGACGGCGATCCACCGGCCGTCGGGGGAGATGGCCGGGAAGGCCCAGTGGACGTCGGGGTCCGGCGCCACCAGCTCACGGACCTCCCCGGTGGCCAGGTCCACCCGGACCAGGCCGTTGGTGCCCTCACCGTCCTGCACCGCCGCCGCCCAGGCGCCGTCGGGGGACACCGAGGGGTGATCCAGGCGCGCGCCGGTGGTAAGCCGGTGCTCCGACCCCGATGGATCGACCCGGTACAGATCGGCGTAGGCGCGGTACGGGTCGTCGAACTCGAGCTGGGACATGACCAGGGTCCCGTCCGGCGCCCAATCGAAGGTGGCGATGCCGTTGGTCCGGGTGCGCTCCCTCGCATCGGCGCCGCCGGGTCCGGCGACGCGGATCTGGGCGTCGGAGCGGCCATCGGCCGCCGACCACGCAAGCGTCGTCCCGTCGCGGGACACCCGGGGATACAGCTCCACCCGGCCCGCCGACGTGAGGCGTTCCGCCCGGGTAAGGGCTCCCACGGCCTCGGCCTGCGCCTTCAGACGCTGGCCTTCCTGGTCCACGGCCTTCGTCCACGCCTTCCACTCGTCGGACAGCGAGTGGCCGAAGGCGTCCCTGGCGGCGGCGTTGAGGCGGTAGGGGATCCACTGCCCGGCCACGGCGTCCGCGAAGGCGCCCATGCGGTCGTTGCCGTACTTCTTCAGGAGGTACTCGAAGAAGAGGGAGCCGTAGGCGTACGCCCGGGTCCCGCCGGGCCAGATGGGCGAGTCCCCGGAGGCCCGGTCCAGGGTGGGCATGCCCCCTTCCAGCGCAGCCGTGCGCACGATCATGTCGTGGTACGTTCCCGCCACGCGTCCGGCGTGGGAGAAGTGGGACTCGTACCACGTGGCCAGGCCCTCGGTGGTCCAGCGGGGCACGCCGATGCCGGGAAAGAA
>JASFRY010000362.1:0-5300 GCA_050114675.1 Gemmatimonadota bacterium
ACCGTGTAGGGGCGTCCGTCCACCCGCAGGTCCCTCCCCACCACGTCCTTGGCCCCGCCGAAGTACTCGTGCCAGTACGCGTCGGTGAGGACCACCTCGCGGCCGTGGCCCTCCTCCATGGCGTCCTCACCGAAGGTCCGGCCCAGCTCCGCCTGCACCCCGAGGAGGGGGAAGAAGGAGGGGGTCACCCGGGCGCTGGACACCCGCTCGGTGCTCCCGGCCTCTCCCACGGTGTTTCCGCTACCCCGGAAGAGCGCCACCTCCTGGAAGGCGGGCACGCCCTCCCGGCGCTTGAGGAAGTCGATGGACCCGTTGGAGCCCCGGGCCGCGCCTGCGCCGGGATAGCTGTTGAAGACCGTCACCAGCCGGTCGGCGTTCTTGAAGGGAAGAGGCTCCAGCAACACCGTGTGGATCACGCTGAAGATGGCCACGTTCGCCCCCAGGCAGACGGCCAGCGTGAGGAGGACCGTGGCGCTGAACGTCTTCTCCTTCCAGAGCAGCTTCAGGGCCAAGCGGGCGTCGCGGAGGAGCTCTTCCATGTCAGGACCTCAGATCCGAAGTCGGCGGGTTCTCCCTCACAGGACGGAGACAGCGGGGAGGGAGTTTCGTCCCTTCATGCGCGAAGCCCCGCGGTGGACGGTATTCGACGCGATGGGAACAGTGCGTGCCCGGGTGATAGCGCTCCAGGATTGGAGGTCATGCACGTGAGGGCCATCCACATTGTGGGAGCGGAGCGGAACGGGACGGGTTGGGCGTAGAATTCATCGTCGCGTACGCGTTCCACTGACTTCAATCCGGTCGGGAGGCTGACTGCGTGAGTACCGAAGACCAGGGCATCAACGTACTGCTGACGGCATGGCGGGAAGCGCTTGCGGCCGGGGACCTGGACCGTGTGGCGGGCCTCGTCACGGAAGAGGCGGAGTTCTGGAGCCAGGGCCAGCCCCCGCTGCGGGGCCGCAAGGCAGCACGGGAGGCCTTTGCTCCGCTCCTGGCCCGCTACACCATGGACCAGGAGTTTCAGCGCGAGGAGCTCATCGTGGCATGACCCATCAGCCGCCGGAGGAGGAACGTGCATAAGGCCATTCTCTCGGAGATGGTGAAACAGAACGAGGTCACGAGCCACTTTTCTCTTGACCGAGTTACGCAAGAGAACTCGAGGCTCAGGCTGAACGATCAAACCGCCTCCATCGGCTTCATCTATCGGCACATCGGCGAGACGATGAATCTGTTCGGCCAGTTCCTGGGTGTGCCGACCGATGTGAAGAACACGACGATCGGCCGCGTCGATGCGGGTGAAGACTACGAGGTCGGCTATAGCAGGGAGCTCATTGAGCGAGGTTACCGGATGCTCGAAGCCCTCGTGGAAAGCAGCAGCGATGAGGAGTGGCTGAATCTCGTGGAGACTCCATTCTTCGGGAGCATCCCCAGAATTCGGCTGTTCTCCCACGTCCTGTTCCATACCTCACATCATGCGGGGCAGATATCCATGACGCTGGCCAAAGGTGTGTAGCTTGGCCTGAGCTACGGCCCCGGACTGCTCCCCATGCCCACCCGCCGTACCCTCCTCGTCGCGTCCACGCTGTCCATCTTCACCGGCCGGCTGGACCCCTTCAGACAAAGGCCTGGCACACGCATGTACGGTTCGATCGCCAAGGTGGTGGCCACCGACCATGTCCATGTCGACCTCGTTGGCCAACACCGCCAAAGCCGCGCAGCCAGCTACCTAGCCTGAGCCACCTCCAGTCGAACGCTCCCGATGCCCGGGGGCCGGCCGCCGACCGCATCGAGCGGTACCGGCGCGTGCAGGTGGTCATGCTCGACCTCCTCCGCTCCGCCCATGGCGTCGCTCGGTGAGCCGGGGCGCCGTGTCCGGTCGCCGAGGCTGGCGTAGTCCGCCGCCAGCAGGCAGTTTCGGTCACTTCCCTCCACTCGGCGCTGGTGCAGGATGCGAGAACTCGATGGGCTGACGGTGCATGTCCTGGTCGACAACGTGACGGACATGCTGTCGAGCCGCCCGCTCCACGTCACCTCGGAGATGCGCGTCCTGATCGAGGCGGGCATGGCGGAGATGACGGGCGAGGCACTTTGCTGCGCGCAGCACGGTCTCTCGTTGCTGGTGACGGCGCGACTCGGGTCGGAGCGCCGAACGGTCCTTTTCGATGCGGGGCCGGACCCGTACGCCATTGACCGAAACGTCGGGCGGATGGGGTTGGATCTCGGTACAGTCGACGCCGCTGTCTTGTCTCACGGTCACTTCGACCATTCGGAAGGACTGCTCAAGGCAGCCGAACTCATACGAGCGGGTAACGACGGGAAGACAGTCCCGCTGCACGTGCACCCGGGTGCGTTCGTGAAGCGGGCATTGCGCCTCCCGACAGGCGACCTCGTTCAGCTCCAGGACGTCCCCGCCCGCCGCGCCCTCGAGCAAGGAGGGATTGAAGTCATCGCCTCCGATCGGCCGGAGGAGATCCTGGACGGCTCGTTCTTCCTCAGCGGTGAGATTCCGCGAACGAGCTTCGAGCGCGGCTTCGACGTCCAGGTACGGATGACGGACGCGGGTGAGTGGGAGCCGGATCCGCTGGTGATTGACGAGCGGTTCATGCTCGCCCACGTGAAAGGTAAGGGACTGGCGATCTTCACCGGGTGCTCCCATGCGGGAATCGTCAACATCTGTACGCATGTCAGAGAGCTCTTTCCGGACGTGCCACTGTACGCGTTGGTCGGCGGACTGCATCTCGCGTTCCCGAATGAAGACCTCATCGATCAGACGGTCGCCGAGCTCCAGGAGTTCGGCCTGAAGACCATCATCGCGGGCCATTGCACGGGCTGGCGTGCCATGCACGCGCTGGTGACCGCGTTCGGCGACGGCGTGGTGGACCCGCTCGCGGTTGGTACGCGCCAGGACCTGTAGGCGAGGCTTTCGCAGAGTCGTACCACACGACAGCGCGCCCGGTGGCCGTGCGTTCTGCCGTGGTCTTCGCTTCGCGAATCCCGGCGCGCCCACGCTTCGCGCGGGTCCCCGCTCAGCTGATAGTCCTTCAGCGACAGTAGGGAACGGTGCGCCTGAAGGACCATGACCGGCTCTTCTGGATCTGGCTCCGGCGCGTCTGGCCGTGTTGGTGCCGTGCCCTCGTTCTCGTCCCACCGGCCACGTCGTCGGCTGGCACCGCAGAGGCTTTCGAGCCTACTGGCGCTGGAAGAGCAGGCCCAAAGGAGGTCGACCACGCCCCACACCGCGGCGGTCGTCCCATTGCGAGTCCCCCGGAACGGCCCCATGCCCTCGCTCCGGCTCGTCGTCCATGCACGTGATCCTGCCCGCCACTCCACCGTAGGTGTCTCAAGGGCCCTCGGTCAGCCGTTCTCGCACCCCGATGCACTCTTCACTACCCACAGGTGGACCTTCGTGGTGGCCGATGTGCTGACACTGGTCGCGTTGGTCTCGACAGTGACATGGAGGACGGGCCGCCCGGGGGCGGCTTCAGGAACGTGTGGCCTATCGACTTCTATCGGTGTCCTCCCCCAGGTTCCGTGGCACCGTCGCTTCGCACAGGGCATGTGCGTCTCGCGCCCGCCCCATCGACTCCGGTTCGGCAAGGAACTGGCGCTTTCGTCCCCTGCACCCCGTATTGGGCACATGCCCGATCTGCAATCCCGCCTGAACGACGCCCTCACCGGGAGATATGTCCTCGACCGTGAGATCGGCGCAGGCGGCATGGCCACCGTGTTCCTGGCGCGCGACCTCCGACACGAGCGGGACGTGGCCCTGAAGGTGCTCGATCCGGAGCTGGCCGCCTCCATCGGGGCCGAGCGCTTCCTCGCCGAGATCCGCACTACGGCCCGGCTTCAGCACCCGCACATCCTCCCGCTCTTCGATTCCGGTGAGGCGGATGGCTTCCTCTTCTACGTCATGCCCTTCGTGGACGGGGAGACCTTGCGCGACCGGCTGGCACGTGAGGGTGAGCTGTCCATCGACGACGCACTGAGGATCGCCCGCGAGGTCGCCGACGGCCTCGCGTACGCCCACGGCGCCGGGGTTGTCCACCGGGACATCAAGCCCGGAAACATCCTGCTGGCCGGAGGGCACGCGACGGTCGCGGATTTCGGGATCGCTCGGAGTGTGGAGCGGGCAGGCGGCGACCACCTCACGCAGACAGGCGCCAGCATCGGGACGCCGACGTACATGAGCCCGGAGCAGGCCTCCGCCGACGTCCGGGTCGACGGGCGGAGCGACATCTACTCCCTGGCTTGCGTTCTGTACGAGATGCTGGCCGGTGAGCCTCCCTACACGGGACCCACAGCCGCGGCGATCCTGGCGAAGAAGGTCACGCAGCTTCCTCCTCCGGTACGCGTCGTCCGGGACACGACTCCTCCCTGGCTGGAGGCGGCGTTGGGCCGTGCGCTCGCGAAGTCGCCGGCGGATCGATTCGCCACCGCTGAGGCCTTCGTGACCGCGCTCTCCACGCCTGAGTCAGCCACATCCGGGACGTCGAGCCCGCACTCGACGCAGCCGACATGGAGGCCGAAGACGTACACACGGGTCCTGACGACCGTGGGTGCCGCTGCCCTGCTCGTTGCGGCCGGTTGGGCGATCCACCGGGGACGTGGTCGCCCGGCCGGTGCGGTCACGGGAAGCGCAAACGTGATCGCGGTCCTCCCGTTCACGGTACGCGGCGGGCCTGAGCTCTCATACCTGCGGGAGGGGATGGTCGACCTGCTGAGCACCAAGCTCGACGGCGTGGCGGGGATGCGGACCACCGATCCGCAGGCGGTTCTCGCGACGCTCTCGGACGAGGACATCGACGCGCTTTCGGGGGCAGGCATCTCCAGAGTCTCCGCACGGCTGGGTGCTGGAAGAGTCGTCAGGGGAACGGTACTCGCCGCAGGAACGCAACTCCACATCCAGGCGTCCGTGCTCGGTGGGACGGGCTCTCCCACGAGAATCGAGGCGAGCGCCGAGGGGCCGGCTGACGACCTCTTCGGTCTTGTTGACCGGCTCGTGAGCGGCCTCGTCGCCTCGGGAATCACGGGCGGAGACGCTCGGCTTGCCGACCTCGGCGAGCTCACCACGCGGTCGAACGAGGCACTCAGGCTCTATCTCGACGGCATGCGGAACTTCCGGCAGGGTCGCGGCATGCAGGAGACCACCGAGCTGCTACGGCGGGCGGTCGCACTGGACTCGACATTCGCGCTGGCGGCCTACTGGGCCGGGTACATGGCGACGTACGACGATCTGCCGGCGGTGGCCGACTTCGAGCTCGCGACGCGCCATCGAGGACATCTCAGCCCGCGGGCCCAGATGC
>JASFRY010000363.1:0-5296 GCA_050114675.1 Gemmatimonadota bacterium
AAAGGGGGATACAGCCTCCTGGACCGGAGCTACTACGCAGCGGCATCGGCCCTTCCCTCCCTCCTCCGCTACGGGGGGACGGAGACGCTGCCGCCCGATTCGGTGGACGGCCGGCTCGCCTACTACGCCATCCAGACCACGTTCGGCGGGGGCGGCGAGACGCTCTTCACCAGCATGAACACCCTGACCGAGTATCTGGGCCCCGCCCTCTCCCTCTGGGGGGACATGCTCCGGCGCCCGCGCTTCGACACGGCGGAGGTGGACGTCTGGCGCGGCCGGGAGCTGGAAGCCGTGCGAAGGCGGGGGGACGACCCCCAGCGCCTCGCCTTCGGCGAGTTCAACCGTCTCCTCTACGGCGATCACCCCGTGGGGTGGGAGATGGACACGCTCGACCTCAGCCCGGAGCGCCTGTCGCCCCGGGTGATCCGGGACGTTCAGGGCCGGATCCTTTGCCCCGAGAACCTGATCCTCGGCGTCACCGGCGACGTATCCTGGGACGAGCTGAAGCCCCAGCTCCATCGCATCGTGGCCGGGTGGCCCGCGTGTGCCGATACCCTTCTGAGCTATCCGGAGCCCGACATCCGGAAGGGCCCGGGCGTCTTCCTCATCCCCCGGAAGCTGGATCAGGCGGTGCTCGTCATGGCCCACGCCACCGACGTGCACATGGGACTCACCCCCGAGTACTTCGCCGCCCAGATCGGCAACTCCATCCTGGGCTCGGGCGGGTTCAGCTCCAGGATCCTGTCCCAGGTCCGGACCGAGGAGGGATTCGCCTACTCTGCGGCGTCGCTCTGGACCATGCCCCACCGGTACCAGGGGCTCCTGGGCGCCGTGACGCGAACCAAGCCCGAGAACGCCGTGCCGGCTCTGAAGCTCATCCTGAGCATCATGGAGGGGATGACCGAGGCACCGCCGACCCGTCAGGAGATGGAGACGACGGTGGACCAGATCGTCAATGGCTTCGTGTTCAACTTCGAGACGCCCGGCCAGATCGTGGCCCGCCGCATGTTCTATCTGGCCCAGGGCCTGCCCAAGGACTGGTTGGAGCGATACGTGGAGGGGATCGAGGACGTAACGCCCCGACGCGTCGAGCGGGTCTTCAAGAAATACCTCCACCCCGACGAGATGATCATCATGGTGGTGGGCGACCCCGACCGGATCGGGCGGGAGGCGCTGGCCACCCTTGGACCGGTGACCGTCCTGGACATCCCGCCGGGGGGCGGCGGGCCGCCAGGTCGGTGAGGGCGAGGGCTCAGGCCCCCCGGGTCCCCCAATGGATGGCGGCGATCCCCAGCGTCAACAGTCCGTACCCCGCCTGGCGGAAGCCCACCGAGGCAAAGAGGTCGCGGAGGTCCCGAGGTCCGGGAAAGGCACGGACGGACGCGGGCAGATACGTGTAGGCCCACGGGTGACCCGAGACCACACGGCCCACCACGGGCAGGATGCGGTGGAAGTAGAAGTGGTAGGCGCCGCGCACCACCGGATTCGGCGGGGTGGTGAACTCCAGCACCACGAGGCGGGCCCCGGGCCGAAGGACCCTGTGGAGCTCCGCCAGCCCCCGCCCCAGATCGGACAGGTTGCGCACGCCGAAGCCCACGGTGGCCCCGTCGAAGGTGGCATCGGGGAACGGCAGGCGCAGCGAGTCGCCGCACACGGGTGACACGGGCGAGCCCACCAGCTTGGGTGCGCCCGTCACCAGCATGGGCTGGGCGAAGTCCGACGCCACCACCCGCCCGTGGAACCCCTCGCGGCTCGCGAGCTCCAGGGACAGATCGTACGTGCCGGAACACGCATCCAGGAAGGTGCCCCCAGCCTCCCGCTCCCAGTCCAGTCGGTTCACCGCCTTGCGCCGCCAGGCCCGGTCGATGTTCAGGCTCAGGACATGGTTCAGCAGATCGTAACGCGGGGCGATCTCCGAGAAGATCCTCTGGACCTGGTCCTCCCGCTCGGTTCCTGCCCTCGGAGCCGCGGGGTCGGTCGGTGGAGACATGGACAGGTGGATCGCGCCTGGAGAGGTTGAGAGCGGCATGACATCCCGGGTCCGGCGTCATAGAATTGCACCGGACCCGCTCGCTGCTTGTCGAGAGGCCCAAAGGTACGGGAAGGGGTGGGGGGCCTCAACGGGCCGCCGAAACCGCGAGACCGCGCGTCCCGTAGGACCGGCCGATGCTCGCAACCGCCGCTTCCCATGCTCGCGCCACCCCCCGGTGGCATATCGAACCTCGCTCGGACGCGAAACCGCTGCCTGCTCTGGACTACGCCCAGCTGGACGACCGGGAGCTGGCCACCCTCGCGGCCAAGGGTCGCGAGGGTGCGTTCCGTGAGCTCCTCACGCGGTACGAGCGTCCCGTCTTCTCGCTCATCTACCGCATGGTACGCGACCGGACACTGGCGGAAGACCTGGCCCAGGAGGCCTTCATCCGGGCCTTCAACGCCATCGGCAGCTACAACACCAGCTACAAGTTCAGCAACTGGATCTTCAAGATCGCCAACAACCACACCATCGACTATCTGCGCAAGCGGAAGCTCGACACGGTGTCCATCCACGGGTCTCCCCACGCCACCACGGCCGAGGAGATGAATCAAACCCGCCTGGTGCTGGAATCCGGCGACGAGAGCCCCCACGACCTCGTGGAGCATCGGGAGCTCGGCGACCAGATCGAGACCGCCATCGGGTCGCTGCGCGAGGAGTACCGCACGGTGATCCTCCTGCGCCACGTGGAGGGCTACGCCTACGACGAGATCGCCGAGATCATGGACCTGCCCCTGGGGACGGTGAAGACCTACCTCCACCGCGCCCGGAACGAGCTGAAGAAAATGCTTCAGGACCTGGAGTGAGCGGTGAGGATGCCATGCCCCGAAGAGCCCCGCACCATGCGGACGAACGCCTTCCGGCCCCCACGTGTGACGGGTGGGTGGTTTTGATGAAACTTCGCCACGCGGGAGTGCGTAGTGGAGGACGGAATCGAACCGCAGGAGACCGACCGTGAAGAAACGGCACGTTGACGAGCATCTGAGCGCCGAGGCGCTGCAGGCGTTCCTGGAGGGTGAGCTCCCCCGTGGAGAGCACGCCCAGCTCCAGGAGCACCTGGGTGCCTGCGCGCGCTGCTCGGCCGAGCTGGACGCGTGGCGTGTCCTCTTCGAGGGTCTCCAGGAGCTTCCCGAGCTCTCGCCCGGCACGGAGTTCGCGAACCGCGTGATGGCCGCAGTGGAGGTGCCCGGGGCCCTTCCCCTGGCGGCCAGGATCCGGAAGCGACTCTCCTCCCTGGTGGGCGGTGGGTCCGCGTCCCATCCGGCGCCGGCCCATGTCCAGGACTTCCTGGAAGGGATCCTGCCCGCCCGTCAGGCGGCCCGCGTGCGGTCCCATCTGGACGGATGTGGCGTGTGCGCGGCCGAGGCGGCGTCGTGGCAAACGGTGCTGACCCGGTTGGACGGGCTCGAGCGGTTGGCGCCCTCCGGAGGATTCGCCGACCGGGTCATGGCCGAGGTCCGCGTCCCCGCCCCCGCCCCCGCTGCGCAGAACGCGCCGGAGTGGCGCCGGGCGCTGGCGGCGCTGGGTCGGCTGGTGCCGAACACGCGGAAGGCCTGGGCCGCCCTGTCGGGCGTGGCCGTCACGCCGGTCGTGACGCTGGGCCTGGTTCTGTGGAGTGTCTTCACCCACCCGACGCTGACGCCCTCGGCGCTGGCGTCCTTCGTATGGTGGAAGGCGACGGCGTTGGCCTCCGTGGCGTGGCAGGCCGTGGCGTCCCGTGTCATGGAGAGCGCCGGCGCCTTCGAGGTTTTCTCGTTCCTGGACTCGCTGGCCCTGTCGCCGGTGATGCTCGTGGGGGCCTTCCTGGTCCTCTCGGTGGGCATGATCGCGGCGTCCTGGGTGCTGTACCGGAATCTCATCACCACCGACGCGGTGGATGGTCACTATGCTCGTGTCTCGCTTTCGTAACGCCCTCGCCGGGCTGGCGCTCCTCGGTCTCCTGATCCCCGCGGGGGTCGGAGCCCAGAACCGCGACGTGGTCTCCAAGGAGGTCGCCGTCGGTCGGTCCGAGGCAACGCTTCGCCTGGAGTTCACTGAAGGCTCGCCCCTGGAGATCTCCCTCCGCGACGGCTCCGTGTATATCGATGGCGAGCTCGTCGGGAGCTACCAGGCGGGCGACGCCCTGGACGCGACCTGGCGGTCCCTCCTGGGGAACGCCGTGTCCCTCGAGGACGGCCCGCTCTCGGAGATGCTCCGGAGCTGGACGCCCCCCGAAGACCTTCCGCAGGATCGCATGGCCCTGGCGGAGCGCATGGACGACGCGCTCCGCACCGCCCTGACCACCACGGCTCAGCAGCCCGCACCCGATGCGCCGTCGGTCTCGGTTTCGGGGAGTGGCAACGAAGATGCTGCCCTCGTGCAGGCCCTTCTGGGTGAGCCCGGGCGCCTGGCGGCGCTGGAGGATGCGCTGCAGGGCGTGGGCACCAACATGAAGCTCCACGTCAAGCAGGACGTGGACGTCGGCGCCGGCGAGACGGTGCAAGGGACGCTCGTGGTCGTGCAGGGGGACGTCCGGGTGGCCGGGACCGTGGATGGGGACCTGGTGGTGGTGGACGGAACCGTGGACCTGGTGGACGGTGGCCGGATCACCGGGGACGTACGCCTTGCCGCCGCTACCCTCCATCGAGACGGCGGGACCGTGTCCGGCGACGTTGTGGACGTGCAGCGGGAGGAGCGGGTCTCGGAGTCGGAGCTCCGCGACCGCATCCGGGAGGAGATCCGGCGCGAGGTCCGGGCCGAGGTGCGCAACGAGGCCCCGCGCAGTCGGGGTCCCAGCCTCTTCAGCCCCTTCCGCAACCTCTTCCGGGGTATCGGCGGCATCATCGAGAATCTGGTGTCCGTCTTCGTCCTGGGTCTCGTGGGAATGGGTGTGGTCGCCTTCGCGCCCCGGAATCTGGACGCCGTGGCCGAGGCCGCGCGCCGGTCGCCGGGCCGTGCCGCCATGGTGGGCGTGGCAGGCTCCTTCCTGCTCATCCCGGTGTGGATCCTGGGCGCCGTGGCGCTGGCCGTTTCCATCGTGGGCATCCCGGTCATGATCGCCTGGCTTCCCCTCTTCCCCCTGGCAGCCGTGGCCGCGGGGCTCCTGGGCTACCTCGCGGTGGCCCGGAACGTGGGAGAGTGGCTGGCCGACAGCGGGTACCGCTATACGGACTGGATCCGCAGGAC
Source organism: Gemmatimonadota bacterium (assembly GCA_050114675.1). Taxonomy (GTDB): domain Bacteria; phylum Gemmatimonadota; class Gemmatimonadetes; order Longimicrobiales; family Gaopeijiaceae; genus SZUA-318. The sequence goes on from JASFRY010000363.1 coordinate 5,198, forward strand.
CAACCCGGTCTACACGGTGTTCGGCGGCCTTCTGGGGCTGGCGGCGTTCTTCATCGCCGGCAACGCCCTCTCCGTGGTTCCCTTCTTCGGGTGGATCCG
>JASFRY010000364.1:0-5268 GCA_050114675.1 Gemmatimonadota bacterium
GCGGGACCACGCCACGACCACGCCGCACGCTCCGCTGACGGAGAAGCGCCCGGGGACCTGGCTCGGGCGAGGGTAGATCTCCAGACCCTCCAGGTTCTCGATGTCCACGAGATCCTCCCACGGCGGGCGGATCACGGTGCCGTCGAAGATCAGCGTGGGGGCGCACAGGCCCCTTCCGTGGCGAAGCAGAACGTGCTCCTTGCCGAAGACGTCGGAGCGGACGCTCACGCCGGTGACGGTGCGCAGCAGGCTGGGGATGTCGTCCACGCCGCGCAGCTCCAGGATGTCCCTGCGCGTGAGGAAGGTGCCCTGGCTCCTGCGCATGCGGGTGTAGAAACCCTCGGTCTCCAGGAGCGTCGGGGGCCGCCGGACGTCCACGCTCAGGGAGTCCACGGCCAGGGGGTTGAGCACGAGGCGTATGGTGACGCGCACGCGCTTCCCCTCTCTGACCTCGAGGGGCGTGCTCACGGCTGCGTAGTACCCCAGCCGGCTGGCGTGGAGGACGAAGGTGCCGGGCCGGTCCAGATGCACCGAGAAGTCACCCGCAGCGTCGCTCACCACGCTGGCTACGACCGCGCCGCCCTCGTCCAGAACGACCACGTCGCCGAAGGCGATGGGGCGGTCCGTGTCGGCTTCGCGAAGGACGCCGGCCACCTCCTGGCCTCCGGCGGGGGAGACGTTCGTGGCCAGAGCCGCCACGAGGACGAAGGGCCAGGGCGCGCGCTTCACGCGTACGCGTCCCGATGCACCCCCTTCACGGCTCGACCCGAGGGCTCGTTGACGTTCTGGAACGACGCGTCCCAGGCCAACGCCTCGGGCGTGCTGCACGCCACCGACTTGCCGCCGGGGACGCACATGGCCGCGGAGGGCAGGGGAAAGAGCTCGTCGAAGATCGAACGGTACAGGTAGGCCTCCTTCGAGTCCGGCGTGTTGCGGGGAAACCGGAAGTGGGCGTTCTCCATGTCGCGGTCCGACACCCGGGACGCAGCGTGGTCCTTCAGGGCGTCGATCCACTCATATCCTACGCCATCGGAGAACTGCTCTTTCTGGCGGTGGAGCACGACCTCGGGCAGGTGGTCGTGGAAGGCCTCGCGCAGGATGCGCTTCTCCACCCCGTCCGGCCCCACCATCTTGCGCGCCGGATCCAGGTTCATGGCCGTGTCGAGGAACGCCAGGTCGAGGAAGGGCACCCGGGCCTCCACGCCCCACGCCGCCATGGACTTGTTGGCCCGCAGGCAATCGTAGGCGTGCAGCCGATCCAGCTTGCGCACCGTCTCCTCGTGGAAGGCCCGGGCGTCCGGCGCCTTGTGGAAGTACAGGTAGCCGCCGAAGATCTCGTCGGCGCCCTCTCCGGACAGCACCATCTTGATGCCCATGGCGCGGATGCGCCGGGCCATGAGGAACATGGGGGTGGAGGCCCGCACCGTGGTGACGTCGTACGTCTCCAGGTGGTAGATGACGTCCCGCAGCGCGTCGAGCCCTTCCTGTACCGTGAAGTGGAACTCGTGGTGCACCGTGCCGATGTGCCGGGCCACCTCGGCGGCTGCGGCCAGGTCCGGCGAGCCTTCCAGCCCGATGGCGAAGGAGTGGAGCTGGGGCCACCACGCCTCGGTGTAGTCGTCGTCCTCCACCCGGCGGGCAGCGTAGCGCTTGGCCACCGCCGAGACGATGGACGAGTCGAGCCCGCCGGAGAGGAGCACGCCGTAGGGGACGTCGCTCATGAGCTGGCGGTGCACGGCCTCCTGGAGGGCCCTGCGGATCTCGGGCGTGCCGATCCCCCGGGACTCCAGGGCGTCGTAGCTCCTCCAGGCAGGGTCGTAGTAGCGCATCGGCGCTTCCCCTGCCGCGCTGTCCAGCACGTGCCCCGGGGGGAACTCCTCCACCGTCCGGCACACCCCCACCAGCGCCTTCATCTCAGAGGCCACGTAGAGGTTGCCGTGCTCGTCCCGGCCCATGTAGAGGGGAATGACCCCGATGGGGTCGCGGGCGACCAGGTACCGGTCCGCCGCCACGTCGTAGAGCACGAAGGCGAAGATCCCGTTCAGCTCGCCCAGGAATCCGGCGCCGTGCTCCTGGTACAGCGGCAGGATCACCTCACAGTCCGAGTCGGTGGCGAAGGGGTGGTCCGGGTAGCGCTCCCGGAGCTCCCGGTGGTTGTAGATCTCCCCGTTCACCGCGAGCACCGGGCCCCGCTCGAGATCGCCCAGGGGCTGGGCGCCGTGGAGCACGTCCACGATGGAGAGGCGCTCGTGGGCCAGAATGGCGCGGTCGCAGGCGAAGACGCCGGACCAGTCTGGCCCCCGGTGGCGCTGGAGCCTGGAGAGCTCCAGCGCCCTGTCCCGGAGGACGTCGGCATCGTGCCGGATGTCGAGAATGCCGAGTACGGAGCACATGGGAGGGTCGGAGTCCTTCTACTCGGTGCCCACCAGGGCGTTGAAGAGGAACTTGTACGTGCCGTGGGTCTGGGCCCGGTGCTGGGTACGGAAGCCGATGAGCACCACCTCGCCATCCCCGTGATCCACGCTGAGCATGGCGGCCCGGTCCGCGATGAGCTTCTCGCCGTCGAGCTGACCGCTCTGCAGGATGTCCCGGTGGACGTACGACGCCACCGGCCGGATGTCCTCTCCGTGGGGCGAGTGGGTGGCCTCGTACACCTGGTTGGCGCCGAAGAACACCACCAGGGCGTCTTCGGGCATGCCCCACCCCAGGGGGTGATGGGTGTCCACGTGGACCCGGAGCGTGGAGCCCTGGGCCCAGAAGTCCTTGGTGGACACGCCGCCCACGATGTTGCGCACGGGAAGGTCGAACTTCTCGATGGGGAGGTCCCCGGCCTCGGCGAAGGTCACCAGCGTGCCGCCGCCCTTCACGAAGTCGTCCAGCGCTGCGGCGCCTTCCTCGCCGAAGCCGCTGCGGTACGCCGGCGGCACCTCTTCCGCGCGTTCCTCGTCCGGGCCCAGCATCATCTCCAGGCGATCGGCGGGGAGGATCACCACGTCGTAGCGCCGATCCAGCTCGCCCGACGTGACGTCGGCGTCGTGCAGCGTGTCGTAGGGGAAGTCGAACTGCTCCAGGAGGAGCCGGGTCCATCCCTCGTCGATATTCCCCCCGTAGTAGCGCTGGTACATGCCGATGCGCAGACGCTTCGCCTCGGGCGCGAAGTCGTCTCCGGCGTCCACGTCCATGGCGCCGAAGGGCACGCCGGTCTCCCGGGCCACCCGCGCCACCACGTCGTCCGGGGCCTCGGGCACCCAGAAGTCCCCGGCCAGGTGCGGCCCGTGGTCCTTCACGAAGCGGCGAACCGTGACCCCCTCGTCCCACAGCATGTTCACGGCGCGGAAAGCGTCGTTGAGGCGGCCCTCGATGTGGTAGCCGTGGGCCCCCTTCTCCACGATCCCGGGCTCGAAGACCGTCGTCACCACCGACGTGGCCGCTTCGGGCGCCGCATGCGCCGGAACCACGTTCACGCCCATGAACTCGGCCAGGACGTCACCGGACATGTCGTAGGGCCGGATGGGGCTGCCGTCGGGGTTCCGCGTGTAGGCGTTCTGGGGATAGAAGGTGCGGCCCAGGAGCCACCGGACGACGCCGCGCTTGGGCTGGGCCATGGTCACCATCCACGTGCCGGGGCCGTAGGTGCGGCCCTCGTGGGTGAAGCCCGACGGGGCCTGGCGCACCTCGATGCCCTCCAGCAGCAGCTTGTCCACCATCTTGCGGGCGGTCAGGGGGTCGTGCTGCTCGGCGGGGATGAGGTATGCCTCGACGTCGCCTTCCAGCCCCCGCGCCACCTGGCGGGAGGCCTTCAGGTAGCTGTTGTGCAGCACCATCTCCCGGTTGCGGGCCGCCATGTCCAGGGTCTGGAACGTGGCGATCTTCTGGTTCACCACGATGTCGCGCACCGTCCACCACCCTCCCCACCACGGATGGGGCATGGTGGTCTGGGCCGCGTACTCCGGAAGGCCCCGGGAGCCTCCCAGCTCCTCGGGGTGGACGTAGAGGGGCGTGGCCAGCCGGGCGCTGGCCGACTCGGTGAGCATCCCGGCGATGTTGTGGAACGGGGTGATCCAGTGGAAGCCGAAGTGGCCCCATCCCGAGTACACGGCGGCGTTGAGGATCCCGGCGCGGTCTTCCTCCTCCAGCCCGTACGCGATGTGGGCGCCGTACCACGACATCTCCCGCCATACCAGGGGGTCTCCGTCGGGACGGATGGGCTCGGCGTAGGGCGGCACGTACATGCGGGCGCCGTACGGACCCATCTGGTGGTGGTCCACGTACGCCTGGGGGGTCCACTCCCGGAAGAGGATCTCGGCGCCGTACCCGGACTCCACCGTGTTCTGCATGAACGCGTCACGGTTGTTGTCGTGACCGATGTAGGGGTGGTACAGCTCCGGCGGCGCCGCGCCCTCGTACTCGGTGCCCACCCAGCGGTTGTACCAGTCGGTGACGATGATCTCGCCGTCGGGATTGAAGCACGGGATCTGGATGGCCACGGCCTGGTCCAGGATGCGCATCATGGTCTCGTCCGTGCGCGTGGCCATCTCGTAGAGGATCTCCGCCGAGGCCTGGGACGCCGCCACCTCGGTGGAGTGGAGGCCGTAGGACTGGACCACGATGGCCTTGCCGTTGGCGATGGCGTCGTCGATGCGCGCCTGGGGCACGCCCCGGGGATCCTGGAGGGCGGCGTTCATGGCCTTGATCCGGCCGAGGTTCGCCAGGTTCTCCGGCGACGACACGAAGATCACCAGGAAGGGGTTGCCCCGGGTCGAGGGCCCCACGTTGTGGACCTCCACCCGGTCGCTGGCCTGACCGATGAGCTCGTAGTACTCCACCAGCTTGTCCCAGCGGGCCAGCTTCCGCTCGGCGCCCATCTGGAAGCCGAAGAACTCCTGGGGCGAAGGGATGGCCTGGGCCCGGCCGACGGCGGGGACGGCGGCGACCAGCGCCAGGACGAGGGTGAGAAGGACGGAGACGCTGCGGCGAGGGTACATGAGGTCCTCCGTACTGCGGAGCCGGTTCGAGCGGACGGATCGTGGCGAACGGAGCAGGAGGAGGCCGTTCGCGCAAGGAATCCCGGAACCCTACGCCCTGGGAGCCCGAGGCGCCACCGGAGGGCGGACGGAGCTACCCGACGTAGCGCTCCATGGCCAGCGCCACCTTCGCCAGCACCATGTCCACCGTCACGCGCTTCATGCCGTCCCGGTACGCGTGCTCGATGGGATAGTCCTCGCCGGGGAAGCGGGCGTAGCCGTCCACCACCAGGTCCCGGTAGGC
>JASFRY010000365.1:0-5265 GCA_050114675.1 Gemmatimonadota bacterium
AAGGAACTCATTGGGTGCATCGAAGCCCACCCAGCGAGGCTCGCGGTCCAGCACGGTGAGGCGCTTGTGGAGCAAAGCGCAAATCTCGATGCTGGCGGGATTCCGCGCCCCCAGGCGCGGGAGGAGACGGTTGAGGGTGGCGCCGCTGTCGACGATGTCCTCCACGACGATCACCGACCGGCCCTTCAGCGACGCCTCCGGATCGTAGAGGAGGCGGACATCACCCGTGGACACCTTTCCGGTGCCGTAGCTCGCTGCGACCAGAAAGTCCACGTGCAGGGGAAGGCCGATGGCCCGGACCAGGTCGGCCATGAAGAGGAAGGACCCTTTGAGAAGTCCGACCACGAGGAGCTTGTCCTCGGCGGTGTAGGCACCGGAGATCTCGGCACCCATCTCCCGGATGCGTGCCTGGATCTGCTCCTCGGAGAACACGATACGCTTGAGCGCCTGGCCACCGAGGCGCGTGTCTTCAGTCAGATTCGTCGGGTTCGGCATGGGTGATCCCGATGTAGAACACCTGGTCGTCGTCCGTTGGAGGCGCGTCCGCCGAGCGAACCACCCCGGGCACCCAGAGGACCCGACCGCGGGCGTCCACCACCACGGGGATCCGGTGCCGCCGCCCTGCTGGAATCCGGGCCTCCAGAAATGTCTTCTTCAGCTTCTTGCTTCCGTACGCCAGGCGCACGCGATCACCGGGTGACCAGGAGCGCACGGTGAGAGGAAAGGCGAGCACGGTGACCCCAAAGGCCTCCCGGGCTTGTGGATCGGAGCGCTCCTTCCGCGCCCACCAAACGTCGTAGGCCTCTCCTCCCACGACGCAACGCGCGGCGCCCGATCCGGGTTCCGGGATGGTGACGCGGACCTCGGCCCCGGGTGGTGCGGAATGCGCCAGCACCAGTCGATCCAACTCCCTGCGGAGCTCCAGACCTCCCCCCAGGGGCACACGTCCCCCGCTTTCGCCCGAGCTTGTAAACTCGACGGCCGAGCGGGTTCCGGCCGCACCGGGCACCGTGCCCAGGCGGCGTGCGAGGTGCCGCAGGATGCGTGTCCGCACCCCTTCGTGAAGGGACGTGAGCGCCCCCCTGTCCACCGACCACTCCCCTTGCCGATCCCGCGCGTCCACCGCCTCCAGAAGGCCGGGCAGTAGGCTCGCCCAGGCGGCCTCGTTCTCCGTGGCGCTGCGGGCCAGCGCCGCCAGCGCCCGACGGGCCGAAGGCGCCACCGACGCCTCGACGGCGGGGAGGATACGGTGGCGCAGGACGTTGCGGGCGTACGGCGCCGTGTTGGTGGGGTCGTCGCGCCATCCCAGGAGGACGTCTCCTGCATATGCCATCACCTCGTCCCGTGTGAAGGGGAGGAGCGGACGCCACACCCCCGGCCGCCGCCGCTCCCGGATCCCACGAAGTCCACGGAGACCCGTCCCCCGCAGCGCCCGGAAGAGAACCGTCTCCGCCTGGTCGTCGGCGTGGTGTGCCGTCACCACCCAGGACGCCTCCCGCTCGAGACGGATGTCTTCGAGGACGGCATACCGGAGCCGGCGGGCCTCGGCCTCGGTGGCGGGAGGCGGATCCAGGCGCCGCACGCACGACTCCACGCCGAAGGCCCTTGCGAGGCCCCGGACCCAGGCGGCATCTCCGGCGCTGCCCGGGCGCATGGCGTGGTCCACATGAGCCACCACGAGACGGACGGACGAAAGCCCGCGGACGAAGCACAGGAGGTGGAGGAGCACCACCGAGTCCACGCCCCCCGACACCGCCACCACCACGGTGTCACCGCGGTGGAGCACCCCCCCGGACGCCACGTGCCTGCGGAAGCGCCGAGCCAGGTCGGGCTCGTCCACCGTCACGCCGGGGGGCCCCGGCGAAGGCCCGGAGGCTCAGGTCGCCCCGCCACGTCCACCAGGACCTCCGCGAGGAGGTCCGGCCGGTCACTCTGCACGCCGTCCACGCCCCAGGAGAGGAGCCGCCGCATGGCGGCCGGATCGTCCACGGTCCACACCTGGACCGGGATGTTGCGCCGGTGGGCCGCCCGGACGAAGCGGGGCGTCACGATGCGCCTGCCCTTCCAGGTCTCCGGGACCTGGAGGATGTCCGCGCCGGGAGTGTACATGGCTCCGCCGGGAAGGAGGTGCAGCGCCCAGAAGAGGAGCACGTGGCTCCGGCTGGCCCCCCAGGGGCCCGGATAGCCCCGGGCAGCGCGGCGGCTCCCTTCCCGCTCCGCCGCCACCAGGACGCGGGCCTCGGCGCGGTGACGCCGGATGACCTCCACCAGGGGGCGGGCGACCTGGGGCTCCTTGGCCTCCACGTTCATGCGCACGCCGGGGAACGCCGTGAGCACGTCCTCGAAGCGGGGGACGACCACGCCCTTTCCCCGGAAGGCGGCGTTGCCCGAGGGATCGGTGAACCGGTAGCCCGCGTCCAGCGCCTGGAGCTCCGCCACGGTGAGCGACGCCACGGCGCCCGTGCCGTCGGTGGTGCGGTCCACGGTGGCGTCGTGGATCACCACGACCTCGCCGTCGCCGGTCAGGCGGACGTCCATCTCCAGCATGTCCGCTTCCCACGTCACCAGGGCGCTGCGGAACGCCTCCATGGTGTTCTCGGGCGCCAGGCGCGCGCCGCCGCGGTGGGCCACCAGCATGGGCGCGCCCGCCAGATACGTGTGGCCGGGTCGCTGCCGGGGAATCAGGCGGGCGCCCTCCGACCGGCCTCGACGCGCTCCACGTCCGCCTTGGACAGCTCGTGGTACCGATAGAGGACGAGGTCCACGAGGCGGCTCGTCATGTCCAGCTCGGCCCGCATCCGCTCCTCTCCGTCGGGGTCGGGGCCGGCCAGACCGTCCTCCAGCTCCACCACGCGAGCGGCGAGGAAGGCGAGCACGTCCTCCACCACCTCGGGCCGGGGGCTGGCGGGCGCCAGGGCATCGGGCATGACCTCGGTGAGGAGGAGTCCCCGCACGAAGGCGAGGAACCCGGGGAACGCCAGCTCGGTGAGGGGCCCTTCCTCCAGGGCCTCCTCGTCGGTGATGTTCTCCCACTCGAGCTCGTTCCAGTACAGGTCCTCCGCCTCCTCCCGGAGGAAGCTGCGGGTCCTTCCGTCCAGGGGCTGACCCTCACCCCCCCGGGGTCGGGTCAGGCCCCGGCCCAGCAGGCGTTCCAGGCGCTCACGTCGGCCACCCAGGAGCGTGCTCACACGATCGGTCATGGTATCCTCGGAGTCGTTGAACGGTGCGGTGCCAACATACGGATCACCCACGGCCGGGGGAACCGCCCCCGAGCGGCGTCGCCGCCCCGCGCGCCTGCGGCAAGGTATGCGGAGACGGCCCGGCGTGGCGGAGAGCACCGTGCCTGGCGCCAGGGCGGGAATCGCCCGAAGTTGGCGGCGTACCTCCCACCCACGCTCCAGAATCCGGTCCGACCCATGCGACGCATCCTCCTCGCGGCTCTCTTCCTCCTCCTCCCTGCCCCCACCACGGCCCAGCAGGCGCTGGTGCTCCGACCCGACCGTGTGTTCGACGGCGATGCCCTCCACGAGGGTTGGTCGGTCCTCGTCCAGGACGGCCACATCACGGTGGCGGGACCCGACGTCTCGGCACCCCGCGGCGCACGGGAGATCCGCCTGGCGGGCGCCACCCTGATGCCGGGCCTCATCGAGGGCCACAGCCACGTCCTGCTCCATCCGTACGACGAGACGCCCTGGAACGACCAGGTGCTCTTCGAGTCCCTGGCGGAGCGGGTGGCCCGGGCCACCGTGCACGTGCGGAAGACCCTCATGGCCGGCATCACCACCGAGCGGGACCTGGGCACCGAGGGTGCGGGCTTCGCCGATGTGGGGATCCGTGACGCCATCGACAAGGGGGTGATCCCCGGGCCCCGCCTCCTGGTGGCGGGCCGCGCCATCGTCGCCACCGGCAGCTACGGGCCCAAGGGCGCGCCCGAGTGGCATCTCCCCAAGGGCGCTCAGGAAGCCGACGGGGAGGACGGCCTCTACAAGGCCACCCGGGAGCAGATCGGGAAGGGCATCGACTGGGTGAAGATCTACGCGGACTACCGCTGGGGGCCCGACGGCGAAGCCGAACCCACCTTCACCCAGGACGAGATCGCCCTGGTGGTGAAGATCGCCGAGAGCTCGGGCCGACACGTGGCGGCCCATGCGTCCACCGCGGAGGGCATGCGCAGGGCCATCCTGGCCGGCGTGCGCACCATCGAGCACGGCGACGGTGGGACGCCCGAGGTCTTCCGGCTCATGGCGGAGCACGGCGTGGGCTACTGCCCCACCGTCGCCGCAGGAGACGCCACCCGGCAATACGCGGGATGGCGGAAGGGCGTGGATCCCGAGCCCGCCTCCATCCGGGCCAAGCGCGCCAGCTTCCGCGCCGCGCTCGACGCCGGCGTCAAGATGTGCTTCGGCGGCGACGTGGGCGTATACACCCACGGCACCAACGTGCGGGAGGCGGAGATCATGGTGGACTACGGCATGGCCCCCACCGCCGCCCTCCACGCCGCCACCGGCGGCAACGCCGACATCTTCGATCTCCACGACCGGGGACGCGTCCGGCCGGGCCTCCTGGCGGACCTGGTGGCCGTGCAAGGCGACCCCACGCGCGACATCTCGGCGCTGCGCCACGTCGTGCTCGTGGTGAAGGGAGGCGACGTGGTGCGGGAGCCGGAAGGGTCCTGACCCGCCTGCGACGTACGTCGGACGCGGCGGCTCGTGCCTGCGGACGAGCCGCCGCATCGTCCGGCCGCCGATCGTCGCTACGGCCGCTTGTCCCGCGGGACGCCCGAGACGAGGGCGTCGTAGAGCCAGGCGGGGAACATCTGGCCCAGCCACACCAGCGTGGAGAGGGGCCGGGGGAATGCGCACACCCGCTTCCGCTTCCGGATGGCCCCCATGATGCGATCCACGGCGTCGTCCAGCTCCAGAAGCTGGGGCATGGGATGCTTGCTCTTGTCCGTGAGCTCGGTCCGGACGTAGCCCGGGGTGACCATGGTGACCGCCACCCCCGTCCGCACCAGGTCCAGGCGCAGGCTCTCGAAGAAGTTGTGCATGGCACCCTTGGACGCCGAATAGGCCGCGCTCTTGGGCAGTCCGTTGTAGCCGGCCAGGGAGCCCATGGCCACCAGGTGTCCGTGGTTCCGCTCCAGCATGGCCGGAAGGACGGCCTCGACGGCGTAGACGGCCCCGAAGAAGTTGACGCGCACCATGCGTTCCACGGCCTCACCGTCCAGCGAGCGGGCCGACACCATATCGCCGTACCCGGCGTTGG
>JASFRY010000366.1:0-5241 GCA_050114675.1 Gemmatimonadota bacterium
CCTCTTCGTGGCCGGCGCGTACGCCTCGGTGGGGCTGGGCGGAGGCACGGGCTATCTGGCGGTCATGACCCTCGTCGGCCTCCCGACGGGGACGCTGGCGTCCACGGCGCTGGTGCTCAACATCCTCGTGACCGGGGTGGCGCTTCTCCGGTTCGGTCTGGCAGGTCGGCTGCGCTGGCGCCTCCTCCTCCCCTTCCTCGTTCCGGCGCTTCCGGCTGCGTTCGTCGGCGGGTCCGTCCGTGCCGATCCCCGGGTCTTCCTCGCCGTCCTGTGCGGAGCGCTGACCTTGTCGGGGCTGACCATGCTCGGCTCCGCGTCCCGGGCCCGCGAGCGCGACGTGCTTCCCCCGGCGGGGCGGCTTTACGCCGTGGGCGTTCCGGCGGGCGTGGCCATCGGGCTGGTGTCGGGCTTCCTCGGGATCGGCGGCGGCGTCTTCCTGGGCCCGCTGGTCCTCCTCCTGGGGTGGGCCGGACCCCGTCAGGTGGCCGCCATGAACTCGTGTCTGATCCTGATGGTCTCCGCCGTGGCGCTGGTGGCCCACGGCATGCGAGGGGGGTTGGAGGCCAGGGTGGTGCTCCCCCTGGGCGCGGCCGCTCTGGTGGGGGGCTTGATCGGTGCCACCCTGGCGGAGAGGACCCTGTCCGCGAAGCAGCTCCAACGGCTGTTCGGGGTCATCGTCCTCGTGGCTGCCCTCAAGGCCGGCTGGGATGCGATGGCGGGGTGAGGTCCACGGGCCGGCCTCCCGGGGGACGTCGGATCGTGGGATGGCGACGCAGCCGGCTCTGCTTCAGCACCGCGAGGATTCCAGCGCCCCTCATCCGGTAGCGGGCGAGGCGGTTCACGAAGGGGGGACGTCGATGACCGCGGCACACGTCACGGTCCCGGCCGGGATGTCGGCGCGCAGGCCGCCGGCCTTCTCCACGCGCTCGGGCCGCTGCATGAGGCCAACCTTGCAGTCCAGGCTCAGCCCTTCCGCTCGAGCCCGGGTATAGCTCACCATCAGCGACCCTCCCAACCTCTCATCGCGACGGTTCCTTCCACGTGGGAGCGGCCGGGCGCCCGGTGCGCCGGGGTGGCCGAGCGGGGAATGCAGCGCCTTATTGGAGTCGGGGTGCGGATACCGGCATCCCCGCGGCCTCCGACCTCGCGAGTCACGTGCACGCTCCCGACCGCAAGACCTCCCTGGTCATGCTCCACGGGCTCTTCGGCCCGCTGGACTATTTCGATCCGGCGTCCCTCCTACCGCATCTCGACGTCCACTGTCCTTCCCTCCCGGGGTACGGGTCCGTTCCGCCGCTTCCGGAGCGTGAGGTGACCCTCGAGGCCCTCGCAGGAGAGATGGTCGATCGGATTCGCCGGGAGCCGGCGGGGCCCGTGTGGCTCCTGGGGCACAGCCTGGGCGGCGCGGTGGCCATGCTCGTGGCGCACACGGCCCCCGAGCTGGTATCGGGCATCGTGAACGTGGAGGGCAACTTCACCCTGAAGGACGCCTTCTGGACCGGGAGGATCGCCTCCCTCCCGGCGGAGGCGTGGTCCGCGGAGTACGATGCCATGAAGGCCGATCCTCCGGGCTGGCTCCGACGCGCGGGCATCGACCCCACGCCGGAGCGGGCCGCCCGGGCGGCGCACATCCTGGGATACCAACCTGCCCCGGTCGTGCGGGCCGTGGCACGGGCCTTGGTCCACGGGACCGGAGACGCGTCATATCTGGAGCGGGTCCGGGCCGTGGTGGAGCGTGGCGTGCCGGTGGCCCTCGTGGCGGGGGCCCGTTCGGCTGCGGCCTGGGACGTGCCGGCATGGGTCCGGGACGCCTCCCGGACCTACCGCGTCCAGCCCGGCGTCGGGCACATGATGATGCTGGAGGACCCCGAGGGCTTCTGCCGGATCGTGGGCGAGGTGGTGCCGGCTCAGGGACCCGGCCGCTGATCCCTCAGGCGGCTGCCCGCCGGTCCTTCACCACGGCGCCGTCCTTCATGACGAGCACGATGCGGTCCGTGTCGGCCAGCGCTGCCGGCTCCTTCAGGGGGTCGGCGGAGGACACGACCACGTCGGCGCGCTTGCCCGGCTCCAGCGTGCCGATCTCATTCTGGAGTCCCAGACACCGCGCGGCGTTTCCCGTCGTGGCCACCAGCGCTTCCATGGGGGACAGCCCCGCGAGCTCCACCATGAGGCCGATCTCCCGGAGGTTGGTGCCGTGGGGCGCCACGCCGCAGTCGGTTCCCATGGCGATGCGCACACCGGCCTCGTGGGCCCTGGCGATGCTGACGCGGTGGGCTTCGACGACCTCCCTCGCTTTGCGGACGGCCCACTCGGGTACCGTGCCCTTGGACTCGGCCTGCTCCAGCGCGCCCAGCGGCGCGACGAGCGTGGGCACGAGCCACGTCCCGTGCTCCAGCATCAGCTCGATGGCCTCGTCGTCCAGGAAGATGCCATGCTCGATGGAGCGGATTCCTGCCCGGATGGCGTTCTTCACCCCTTCGCTTCCCTGGGCGTGGGCCATGACCGGGACGCCGCCCCGGTAAACGCCCTCCTGGACCATGACCCCCAACTCCTCGGGCGTGAACTGGGTGAAGTCCGGGTGGTCGGTGGGGCTCATGACGCCGCCAGTGGAGCACACCTTGATCCAGTCGGCTCCGGCCCGGAGCACCTGGCGCACCTTCTTGCGCACGCCATCGATGCCGTCGCACACCGGGTCGGGCCGGCCCGGGTGCTCTGGGAAGAGGGACATGCGCTGCCCCGAGGGCAGCCAGAAGTCCACGTGGCCTCCGGTGATGGTGAGGGGCGTGATGCTGATCTGCATCCGCGGGCCCTCCACCATCCCCTGCTCGACCGCCGTCTTCATGCCGAGGTCGGCGCCGCCGGCGTCCCGCACCGTCGTGACCCCGGCGTCCAGGGTCCTCCGCATGTAGCCGATGGCCAGGTAGAAGGGGAGGGAGAAGGGGGTCGCCATCATCTTCATCATGTCGTCCACCTCGGCGGTGAGGTGGACGTGGCAGTCGATGAAGCCGGGGAGGATCCACCCGCCTCCCGCGTCGATCTCCTCCGCCTCGTCCTGTCCCACGGCATCGCGCACGGTGCCCACGGGTCCGGCAGCCACGACGCGCCCGTCGTCGAGCAGGAGCGCGGCGTCGGGCACGGGGTCCGTGCCGGTGCCGTCGATGAGAGTGCCGTTTCGGATGAGGATCAGGGCCATGGAGGGTGCCTCGGGTCGGAAGAATGCCGGGCTACACGGTAGCCGCGGGATGGGCTCCGGGAAAGCGAGCCTCCCGAACCACACCGTGCCGGCCAGGTCCCCTGTCTGATTCCCTCAGGACCTTCCGTGGCCGTCCCCCCTCGAGGGCTCCTACGGACCCTCTTCAGGGCTTCTGCGCCGTGATCATCACGGCCTTCACCCCGTAGGCCTCCGCCGAGTTCTGTGTGCTCTCCTTGCGGAAGCGGAACCGTGGCACCACCGCCGACTTGACCCGCGTGAACCCGGACTCCTCCAGGAGCCGGAACATCTCTCCTTCCAGGAGAGCTCCTCCGATTCAGGACGCCCAGAGCTTGGGGTCGTTGACGATGGATTGGGACAGCTGCTTGGCGCTCACGATGTCCGTGATGGACAGCCTGCCGCCCGGTCGGAGCACGCGGAACAGCTCCTCGATCACCTTTCGCTTCCGGAAGGACAGGTTGATGACGCCGTTGGAGATGATCACGTCCACGGAGCCGTCGTCCACGGGGAGGCGCTCCATGGGCGCCTCGTGGCACTCCATCTCCGCCCCGCTGGCGCGCACGTGCTTCCGGGCCCGTTGGCACATGGTGGGATTGAGGTCGATCCCGATCACGCGGCCCGTGGGTCCCACCTTCCTCGACGCGATGATGGCGTCGAGGCCCGCGCCGCTCCCCAGGTCCAGGACGACGTCGCCCTCCTGGATGTCTGCGCGGAGGTGGGGGTTCCCCACGCCCGCAAAGGAGGCCACGGCCCCCTCGGGTGCGTCGTCGAGCCACGCCGCCTCGTACTCGAACAGCTCCGCGGCCTCCCGGCCATGGAAGAAGTGGAACGTGCCCGAAGGCCGCTCGGCCACCTCCTCGTACATCCGGAAGATCTCGTCTTTGAGAACCTGCTCGAGTGACGCCTGGTCCGTTTCGGCTTGCATGATTCCTCCATTCGAGCCGGGGTCATTTCCCGGCCCCGCCCTCGCGTGCGGGGTCCCTCTGCCATGGAGAGACGCAAAATCTCAGGAAACCGGCTCATGGGGTGCTACACAGGCTGCCCGCGCCTCGGTCCCCGGATCTTGGATCTGCTTCCGATCCCCTATATTGAGTGGCCACGTGGCGGCTCCCTTCCACGCCACACCTCGAGCCACAACGACAGCGATCTCCATGAGCAAGTCACCTCCCATCATCTATACGTGGACCGACGAGGCTCCGGCCCTGGCCACCCACGCGTTCCTTCCCGTCATTCGAGCCTTTGCCGGGGCGACGGGCGTGCCCGTGGAGACCCGGGACATCTCCCTGGCCGGCCGGATCCTGGCGGTCTTCCCCGACGTGCTGACCGACGAGCAGAAGGTCTCCGACGACCTGGCCGAGCTGGGTCGGCTGGTGGAGACGCCCGAGGCCAACGTCATCAAGCTCCCCAACATCAGCGCCTCGATCCCCCAGCTCCGTGCGTGCGTCGCCGAGCTCCAGGCCAAGGGCTATGCGCTGCCGGCCTATCCGGAGGAACCGGCCAACGACGAGGAGCGGGCCATCAAGGCGCGCTACGACAAGGTGAAGGGGAGCGCGGTGAACCCGGTGCTGCGTCAGGGGAATTCGGACCGGCGCGCACCCCCCTCGGTGAAGGAGTTCGCCCGCAAGAACCCGCCGCGCATGCGGCCGTGGCCCGAGGACTCCAAGACCCATGTGGCCACCATGGACGACGGTGACTTCAGGCACAACGAGGTCGCCGTCACCCTGGGCTCGGCCACCGACGCCCGCATCGAGCACGTGGCCGCCGACGGGACGGTGACGGTCCTCAAGGAGTCGCTCCCCCTCAAGGAGGGCGAGGTGGTGGACGGCACCTTCATGAGCAAGAAGGCGCTGGTGGACTTCCTGCGGCGGGAGATCCGGGACGCCAAGGAGAAGGGCGTCCTGTTCAGCCTGCACATGAAGGCCACCATGATGAAGGTCTCGGACCCCATCATCTTCGGTCACTGCGTGCGCGTCTATTTCGAGGACGTCTTCGAGAAGCACGCGGCGACGTTCGAGAAGCTGGGCGTGGAT
>JASFRY010000367.1:0-5231 GCA_050114675.1 Gemmatimonadota bacterium
CACCGGTCACTGCCACGTGATAGGTGGAAGGAGGCACGAGCCGGTTGGCGGGATCGGAGACCTGGAGGAGCTGGACATCGGGCGTCGGCAAGCTTGTCGAGAGGTGGATGCGGAAGGACATGGGTCCTGGCTGGGCGCGGAGAAGCATGACATGGACCTCATCGCCCACGGGAAGACTGTAGATCTGGCCCTCCACCGCCTCCAGCGTCTGGACCTCCGCCGCGGGCAGCGTGAGCAACGCGGCGGATGGGTCGGGCGCCATGGAGTACGTCAGCTCCACGCGGTAGACCGCGTGGGTATCGGGTTCGGTCAGGGTGCCCTGGTCCTCGCCGGAGCAGGCCGCCAACAGGAATGCGGCGTAAGCCACGAGGAGGGGAGATGGACGCCGGGTGCGGGTCATGGGGCAGCTCCAATGCCGCGAGGATCAACGTGAGTCTCTACGGAGAGCCGAGAGACGACTTACAGGTGGAGTGCGCATCGTTTGATGTCGGGGCGGGAGCTCCACGCACAGTTTATACGCGGTACCGGGGGAGTGCTCTCGGGGATGGGCCGTGCGACGGTGGATGACACCTGGGCGTGTCGTCTTGTCCTATTTATGTCACCACTGATAAAATTAACCATGCATACAACCCTCTTCCAGCTTCTGGCCATTCTGCGAACGGCACCGGCCGACGCCTCCACCCTGCTGGCACGCCTCGACACGCTGACGTCGGGGAAGCCTCCGTCCCTGCCCGCCTTCTACAGGCATGTCCGCCGTGGGACGGAGGAGGGATGGATCGTCGTCGACGGCATGGACCAGGCCGACGAGGGGCCGGGGCGGCCGCGGCAGGTCTACCGCATCACGGCCTCGGGGGAATCGGCCCTCACCGGATATGCCAGGGAGATGGAGGTGTTCACCACGCTGGCGCTGCAGGGAAAGGTACCGGGAGGAAGATGAGCAGGTCCGGGGGTGCGGGGAGGATGGGGGGGTGGGATAGGGCGATGCGGGGGATCCTGGCACTCTACCCGCGGAGCTTCCGTGAGTCCCTCGGAGAGGACATGCGCTCCGTGTTCGCCGAAGAGATGGTCCGGCGGAGAGCGCGCGATGGCCACGTCGCCTCGGCGTGGTACGGAGTCACCACCCTTGTGGCAGCTTTGGCAGGCGCTCTCGCGGAGCACGCGCACGAGTGGCGTAAGCGACATGGGCATGCGGCGACCACCGACGGCGCGATGCCGTCCGGCAGTCGAAGAGACAACGAAGGGAGGATGGTGATGATGGGCCAGGATCTTCGACAGGATGTGGGACTTCTGCTTCGGCAGATTCGACGCCGACCGGGCTTCGCCCTGGTCGTGGTAGCTACCCTGGCGCTGGGCATCGGAATGAACACCGCCGTGTTCAGCCTGGTTCGCGGCATCCTGCTCGACCCGCTGCCCTTCCCGGACTCGGGGAAGCTCGTGTACTTCGCATACGGGGGCGCTTCGTCGCTGCCCAATCTGAGGGACCTGGACGAGCGGATGAGGTCCATGGATGTCATGGCCGGCGTCTTCGTGCCGCAGGACTGGACCCTCACCGGCCGGGGGGACCCCACCCAGCTGAAGGTCTCGGTGGTCACGCCGGATTTCTTCCGGTTGACCGGCCTCCAGCCGGCCCAGGGCCGCTGGCTCGGCCCCGACGACGATGGCACCTACCGGGCCGTGCTGAGCCACCGACTCTGGACCACGCGCTTTGGAAGCGACCCCTCGGTGGTGGGGCGGACCGTGACCCTCGACGGTACCTCCGTGGAGGTGGTCGGTGTCGCGCCCGAGGAGATCGCCGTTCCGTTCAACGCCGACATGTGGATCGCCAACTACTGGGCCGCCGGGAAGGGACCGCGCGTGGCACGCACCTGGCGGGCTGTGGAGGTCTACGGCCGGATCCGATCGGACCGGACCCTGGGGGAGGCCCGAAATGAGCTTGCTTCGGAGTGGGCTCGCCTGAAGGAGGAGTACCCCGACGCCAACGGGAAATGGCGCCTCAGCCTTGTGCCGCTCAAGGACCAGGTCACGCGGAGCGAGGCGATGCCGCTCAAGATCCTCTTCCTGGCGTCGAGCCTCCTCCTGTTGCTCGCCTGCGCCAACGTGGCCGGAGTCTTCCTCAGCCGCCTGGATACACGGCGCCACGAGTTCGCCGTCCGTTCTTCGCTGGGGGCGGGTCACCTACGCCTTCTGCGGCAGGCGTGGACCGAGGCTCTGGCCATCAGCGTCCTGGGAGGCTTGGTGGGAGTGATGCTGGCAATCACCGGCGTAGGTTGGGTCACGCATCATCTGGACATCGACCTGCCCCGGCTGCGCAGTGTGACCGTCGATGGCGGAGTCATGGCCTTCGCGGTTCTGGCGACCCTTCTGACTGCCGGTATCGTGGGGCTGGTAACGGTCTCGGCCTGGGGTCGGGAGGAGCCTGCCCACGCGCTCAGGCGCACCGGCGGCGCGGTCGTCAACCGGACCGGCGCTCTCCGCCGGGCCCTGGTGGTGGGGGAGGTCGCGCTGGCCTTCGTCATCGTGACCGGACTCGGCCTGCTCGTTCGGAGCTTCCAGAAGCTCGAGAGCGTGGATGCGGGAATCCGCACCGAGGGCGTCGTCACGGCGAGCCTCGGCTACCTTCCCCAGTCACGGTATCCCGATGGCGAGGCCCGGTTGGCCTTCGAACGGCAGGCCATGGCACGACTCAGGGCCGTCCCCGGCGTGGAGGATGTGGCGCTTTCGAGTCACCGGCCACTGGCCGGGTGCTGCTCCAACGGCCCCTTCCATCGCCGAGACGACCCGGAACGCCAGGCCGAGTACGTGGAGCGGCGTTGGGTTACACCGTCCTTCTTCCGGGTCCTCGACATCCCCATTGTCGAGGGAAGCGACTTCTCGGATGTCGGACCGGATGACCCACCCGCTGCCATCATCGACGAAGGTCTGGCCCACGAGCTCTTCGGAGACGAGAGTCCCGTGGGATCGGTGGTCGTGGGTTTCGGGGAGGAGCTCCGGGTCGTGGGTGTCGCGGGTCCGGTGAAGGAATACTCTCCGGCCCGGAACGCGCCGGAGATGGTGTATCTGTCGGCGATGCAGTCGCCCCTGTCCAGCGTGCACATCATCGTACGCTCCGGCCTGCCGCTGGACCGCACGGCGTCGGGGCTGCGCCAGGCTCTCCATGAGGTGGATCCCCTGCTTCCCATGGAGCGAATCCGGTCCATGGACGATGTCTTGGCCAGCTACACGGTGAGCCAGCGGCTGACTACCTCCCTCATGTCCCTCCTGGGGGCTCTGGCGCTGCTCCTGGGTTGTGTAGGGATCTATGGCGTCATGAGCCACAGAGTCCAGGGCAAGCTCCGGGAGATCGGCGTTCGCCTCGCACTCGGCGCCCGACGCGAGCAGGTCCTCGGGCACACGTTGAGGGGGGCCCTCGTCCTGGTGCTCCCCGGGATCATCCTGGGGCTCGTGGGCGCCATCGCGGTCCGCGGCCTCATGAAGTCGCTGCTCTTCGACACCAGCCCGCTGGATCCCGGCGTCCTCGTCGCCGTGGTGGCCCTCTTCGTGGCGGCGCCACTCCTGGCGGCGTGGGCTCCGGCGCTGCGGGCGGCCAGGGTGGACGCGGTGGAGATGCTCAAAGACACCTAAAGGGCGCCTTCTCCCAGCGGCCGGTGCGACGGCGGACGCTCCGCCAAGTCGGCGCGGCGATATGCCAACCTCTGGAAGCCAGGGTCTGGATGCCCTCCCTTGCTCTCAGCCGTTGGAGCGGCCTGACGCCCTCGACCATCGGGGGAGACCCGCTGAGGACAGGCTTCTTCCGGAGTCACCCGGAATCATCGCGATCCGACCGCAGTCCTGCAGCGACCATAGCGGTTTCAGCTAAGTGATTACGCCCCAAGACTTCCTGTCGTTGGGGCGTTTCCATAGGTAGGAATACCTCTGGAAGGTGCTGCTGGGCGGGTCGGTCGGGAACCGCGTAACTGCGCGGATTATGGTGGTTGGAGTGCCAGAGGTTCTGGTCCTCTCGGGACCCGAGCCTGCGGCGCGCGGCCCCCATCTCCCGGCGCGCCGATTTCAAACGGGACGCCGCGGCCCCTGTTTTTCAATGCACCACCATCTCCACCTCGACCTGGTCCCCCAGCGGCAGGGCGGCCACCTGTATGGTGGTCCGCGCCGGGTACGGCGCATCGAAGTACCGTGCGTAGACCTCGTTCATGGCGCGGAAGTCTCCCAGGTCGGTGAGGAAGACGCCGACGCGCACCACGTGGGCGAACGACCGGCCGGCGGCGTCGAGGACGACCTCGAGGTTGCGGAAGATCTGCTCGGTCTGAGTTGCCGCGTCCCCGCTATGCAGCAGCGCTCCGGTGGCCGGGTCCTGGGCGACGTGCCCGCTCACGAAGAGGAGCTCGCCGGCCCAGGCGGCGCTCGAGAAGGGTCCCACGGGCTCCGCGATCCTGTCGGTGGCTACGACCTTTCTTGTCATCGGGACTTCCTCTGCTGGGTGGTGATTGAGAGGGGTGGCGCTCGCGCCTGCCTCTTGCGTCACACAATTATCTGACTAAAGTCAGATAATGAAGACGCACGAGCAAGTTGCGGTGGTTCGGCGGTTCAACCGCCTCGTGACGCAGCGGGCGGGCGCGCTTGAGGACCACTTCCTCGGACGCGCCCGGCCGCTCGGTCACTCCCGCGTCCTGTACGAGGTCGGCTCGGGGACCAGCGACGTCCGCGACCTGCGCTCCCTGCTGGGGCTGGACTCGGGGTACCTGTCCCGCATCGTCCAGGCGCTGGCCTCCGACGGGTTGCTCGAGGTGACACCCGCCCCGGAAGACGAGCGGGTGAGGCGCCTGCATCTCTCCGCCGCCGGCTCGGAGGAGGTGGCAGAGATGGAGCGCCGTTCGGACCAGGCGGCCTCCGCCATCCTCGCGGGGCTGACGTCCGCGCAACGGGAGCGGCTCGCCACGGCCATGGAGGAGGTGCGCCGCCTCCTGCTCGTTGCCGCTCTTCGCATCGAGGCCATGCACCCGGACAGTCCGCCGGCCCGGTTGTGCGTGGACCAGTACTACCAGGAGCTGGAGCGCCGCTTCGACGGGGGCTTCGACCCTGGAGCCAGCCTTCCCGCCCCCGCATCGGAGCTGGTGCCGCCGGAAGGCGTCTTCTTCGTGGCCGTGACGGACGGCAGGCCCGTCGGCTGCGGAGCGCTGAAGCGGATCGATGGGGACGTGGGCTCCATCAAGCGCATGTGGGTGTCGGGGGACGCG
>JASFRY010000368.1:0-5222 GCA_050114675.1 Gemmatimonadota bacterium
GAGGGTCGTGGGGAGGCGCTTCCTCCGGGCGACCGTTGCCGGTGGAGATGAGGCGGATAACGCGCGAGGACTGGGTGGGTGTGCACGTTGTGCACCCTGTGCACAAGTCTGGTCTGCACCCGCTTTGAGTCAAGCTCCGACCTGCGCTGTAGGCGGCGAAAGAGCCGCCGTTGGGGCAAGATCAGTTGATGACGCTTGCTGCGCTGAACCGTCAAAGGGCCAGCATTTCCGTGACGGACGAGGTTTTCGCCGCCCACAGGAGACGTTTCAGGACAGCAGCTTTCGGATGGAGGCCCGAAAGGCTATCCACGTCTCCTCATCGTCCGCCAATCCATGAATCGTCTGGAGTTCGAGCCCCAGCCCGTCGGACAGTGCGATCAGGATGGTCGTGAGACCACGAGGGGGCATGGAGAAGCTGGCGAGGCCGGCGGCTTGCATGGCCTCGAACCGCTACGGGAACGCGGTTTGTCCCTCCTTGTGGAGGGTCGTCATCTCGCCACGCATCCGGGGGTGATTCCTGGCGAGCGCCAGACCTTCCGCGAGCAGGGTCAGAGATCGCTTCCTCTCCCTCGCTGAGGGACATGGCCGCGGGCGGCTAGTCTGGTGCGTCGGGCTTCGCCGGTGGCGCCGCTCTGATACCCCGTCCGGCATTGCGGCCGGGCGCCGCACAAGGCACCCTACCCCCATGCCGACTTTCCCCCTCAGTTCCGGCTGCATCCTCCACGGCCGCACGGCTCCCGCCGGCGCACACGGAGGGCGCTCCCTGGAAGGCCCGACAGGTACCCCATGAACCCCGGCAAATTCTGGCCCGAGCTGAAGCGACGGAAGGTCGTCCAGCGCGCCGTGCTCTACGGCATCGTGGCGTGGATCGTCATCCAGGCTGCCGACATCGTGATCCCGGCGCTGAATATCCCGGAGTGGGGTGTGTCGCTTGTCGTGGTGCTTCTCGCTCTGGGTTTTCCCGTGGCGATGATCCTGGCCTGGATGTTCGACGGCCCCGTGCAGGTCGTCCGCGGAGAGCGCCGTCCGCCGCGCTCGGCCCGGGACCGCCGTGGAGACGAGGAAGACGCGGGTCCCCGGTCCATCGCCGTGCTCCCCTTCGTCAACATGAGTGACGACAAGGAGAACGAGTACTTCTCCGATGGGATGACCGAGGAGATCCTCAACGCCCTGGCCAAGGTCCCCGATCTGCGCGTGGCATCCCGCACCTCCTCCTTCGCGTTCAAGGGCAAGGTCCAGGACGTCCTGGAGATCGCCGACGAGCTTCGTGTGGACACCGTGGTCGAGGGGAGCGTCCGCAAGGTCCAGAACCGGGTCCGGGTCACGGCTCAGCTCATCAACGCCGACGACGGCTACCACCTCTGGTCCGAGACCTACGACCGGGACCTGGAAGACATCTTCAAGGTCCAGGACGAGATCGCCCGTTCCATCGTGGATGCCCTCAAGCTCGAGCTGGTCGGAGAAGAGAAGGAACACTTGGTGTCCCCCGAGACCGAAGACGTGGAAGCCTACACCCTCTACCTCAAGGGCCGCTTCTTCTTCAATCGCTTCCAGGAAGCGGACCTGCGCCGAAGCCTGGACCTCTACGCCCAGGCCCTGGACCGGGACCCCGGCTACGGCCGGGCGTGGGCCGGCATCGCCGATACCTGGATGCAACTCGCCGACGATTGGGTCGCGCCGGAGCAGGCCTATCCTGAGGCCAAGGCCGCAGCGGAGAAGGCCATCGAGTTGGACGCCAGCCTCGCCGAGGCCCACACGGCGCGCGGAAAAGTGCTGGGGTGGTTCGACTGGGACTTCGACGGAGCCGAGCTGGCCCTGCGACGCGCCGTGGCGTCGAATCCACGCTACGCCGACGCTCACTGGGGACTCGCCAGCATCCTGCCCACCAACGGCCAGATGGAAGCCGCCATCGAGGAGGCCCGCGCCACGCTGGCCCTGGATCCGCTGTCGGGGATCTTCAGCTATTGGCTTGCCCGCTACCTCTACTTCGCCCGGCGTACCGCGGAAGCCAAGGACGCGGCGACCCGGGCGGCGGAGCTGGACCCCACCTCATTTCGCCCTCTCCTGGTTCTGGGTCTCTGCCACCTGCTGGAGGGCCACGCCGAAGACGCGTTGGCGTCCTTCAAGCAAGCACTGGACGTGAGCGGCGTCGTGTCGGCCAACGCCTTCGTCGCCCGAGCGCTGGCAGCGGCGGGCCGGGAGGACGAAGCCCGGGAGCTCCTGGCCCGCATCGAGTCCGGCGACGAGTACGTGCGGCATGAGTTCATGGCGCCGGCGTACGCCGCGCTGGGCGACGTGGATCGAGCCCTGGCCGCGCTGGAAACCGCGTACCAGGAGCGTTCGGCGGGACTCATATACCTTCATGTGGACCCCAGCTACGACGCTCTGCGCGGAGATGCCCGCTACCAGGAACTGGTACGCCGGATCGGCCTGAAGTCAGGCTGAGGGAACACCCCTCCCCCGTCCCCTCCCGTCCAGCGTGCCCCACTTCCAGTTCGACCAGGCTCCGCCCGACGACTTCGGTGACTGAGAACTCGATCCGCCCCCACGGGAGTCCGCATTCGGGCTCTGGCTCCCCCGACCATCCTTCCGCCTTGCCTCTCGTGGAGCCGCAGCCTACCGCCCCCTTCGGCCCAGAAGGACCTTTCGATCACCTATACGTGAATCCTAATCACCCCCGCCCAACAGCTCTCGCAGCTCCGTGAACCAGTTCTCCACCAGGATCATGATGGCCTGTTCCCCGCCCTCGTCGTCGTCCACCGTCTCGGCGTTCTGGACGAACACGAACCGGCCCGACGCGCTCACGTCGTAGGATCGTGAACCAGCCCGATTGATGAAGTCCCCGGTGTCGAAGAGGGACTCACGGCCCGTGACGACGAAGCGTTCCTCAGCGGTATAGGAGGCCGCCATGAGGGAATCGGGCCCCTTGTAGTACAGCGTGGCGCCCCGGCGTCCCCACACGGGCTCCGTCCCTCCGTCGATGGAGACCTGGGTCCGGCTCCCCATCACGTCGGGGAAGGGACGGACGAAGACCTCCAACTCCCCGGTAACGGACGAGGTGTACGCCAGCCAGTGTCCGTCGGGGGAAAGGGTGGGCGCCAGCTCCGCGGCGTCGGAGGTGAGGAGCCATACGGTGCTGTCCGACTCCCGGTCACGGTATGCGATGTCCGTCCCTCTGGTTCGGATGACCAGACTCTCTCCGTCGGGGGTGAGACCGAAGTCCCCGATCCCTTCCCCGTCCTCAGTGGCAAAGAGCACCTCCGGCTCCGTCTGGCTTCCGTCCGCCCGGATGCGGCGGACCTCGTCACCCCCGCCCTCCACGCTGGTCAGGTACGCCACCGATTGGCCATCCGGCGTCCACGTGGCGCGGCCCGCGTTCCCGTCCCCGCGGGTCAGCCGCGTCAGGGGACCCGCCGGCAACTCCTTCACCCAGATGTCCGTGGTCCCGGCCTGGGCCCCAGAGGCGATGGGCAGCGCGATGCGGCTCTCGTCCGGAGAGAGGGCCGGGGTGTCCAGGTTCTGCGGTGCCCACGCCGGATCCACCCGGGAGACCGTGCCGTCGGGATCGACCCAGACGAGATACTCCACATCGCCCCGACCGGCCGCGCCCCCCGCAACGTAGATCATGGTTCCGTCGTCCCCGAGAACCATGTCCGCGTACCCACTCCCCGTCCGCACGCCGTCGAACAACGGCACGCCCCCTGGAGCCAGGGCGAGGGTGTTCACGTCGAACGCCGCGGCAAAGACCGCCCCGTCCGACCGGACATAGACCACGTGCCCGGTGGGCACGTACCACGCCCGCGCCACATCCTCCAGGACGTAGTCGATGTCGCCGGTGGCGAAGTCTGCGATGCCCAGCCTGCACCCGGGGCAGTCCAGGAGCAGCGCGGCGTTCCCTCCGGGCAGTGCCCGCACCCACCGGAGGCTTCCGGGATCCGCCACGGTGTCCGGCGCCTGGCCACCGTCCTGGGAGATACGGACGATCATGTCGCCGTCCTCGATCTCATAGAGGAGGGTCCCGTCGTCCAGCCAGTCCAGGCCGGTGACGTTGCTGCCGGCGTCCTCGGCCAGCGTCACGGTGGCGCCCCCCTGCACCGGCCGCTTCACCACATTGTTGCCCTGGATGAACGCCACCCACAGCCCGTCCGGCGACATGACGATGTCGTGGCCCTCCTCCGTCCCGGGAAGGGAAGTGCTCTCCACCACGCCTCTGGGCTTGTAGTGGAGGATCCACTCGGCGCCGCTCGGGGCCCCGGCGGAGTCGGCGAAGACCATGCCGGAGCCGTCAGGGGCCAACGCGATGTACCGGCCCCACGGGGGCTCGAGTCCCAGCGTACCCGGCGGATCGATCTGGATGCGCATGACCGCCGGCTCGGCGCCGTCCTCGCCCAGAGCGCCGGCCAGGCCCCAACCCAACGCCACCACCGCCACGGCGCCGGCCACCAGGGCGGCGGTCCTCCACCGGCTGGAGGCCACCGAGCCGGAGCCCGCGGCGGCCTCTCCGTACCGGAAGCCCCGATCGCCCAGGGCCCGGGCGAAGTCCTGGGCCCCGGTGAAGCGGTCGGCGGGGAGTTTCTCCAGTCCCTTGCGCAGCGCAGCGTCCACGTGGGGCGGCACCGCCTTCCGCATGGCCGTGGCGGATACCGCCTCCCCCTGGATGATCCTCCCCAGGACCGCCTGGGCGGTGCTCCCGGTATAGGGCGGCTCCCCCACCAGCATCTCGTAGAGGACGCACGCCACGGCATAGATGTCGCTGGCGGGCCCGATGGACTGATCCCCGGTGGCCTGCTCGGGGCTCATGTAGTACGGCGTGCCCACGCTGAGACCCGTCTCCGTGAGGCGGGCGCCCCCTCCGGCGCCGACGGCCAGGGCGATGCCGAAGTCCCCCACCACCGGCTGCCCGTCCTGGAAGAGGATGTTGGCGGGCTTGATGTCCCGGTGTACGACCCCCTGCCGGTGAGCGTAGTCCAGGGCGCTGGAGACCGACACCGCGATGCCCACGGCCTCGTCCACCGGGAGCTGCTTCTCCCGGTCCAGGCGGTCCCGCAGCGTCTCGCCGGACACCAGGGGCATGACGTAGTAGAGGAAGGAGTCCGCCTCACCGGAGTCGTACAGCGGCAGGATGTTGGGGTGCTGCAGGTTGGCGGTGGTCTCGATCTCCGTGAGGAAGCGATCCGCCCCCACCACGGCGGCCAGCTCGGGCTTCAGGACCTTGAGGGCCA